>JAFGOW010000039.1 GCA_016926265.1 Deltaproteobacteria bacterium
ACCTGGGAGAGGAGTCCGGTCCGGCGGTATTGGTCGGCTGGTCGCTGGGGGGGCTGCTGGCTTTGCGGGCGGCGGCGAACTCCCCCGAGCGGGCCGCCGGCCTGGTGCTCGTCGCCGCTACCGCCCGGATGACGGCCGAGGGCGATTATCCGGGGGTCCCCGCCAAGGTTCTGCGGGGGATGATTCTGAAGCTGCGCCGCGATCGGGAGGCGGTACTCCGGGAGTTTGCCGCCAACGCCCTGCACCCCCAAAGGGATTCCGGTTGGGAAGGGGAGTTTCTCGCCATGGCCGCGACATTCGAGACCCAGGATCTGCTCCGGGGGCTGGAGTTTCTGGCGGCGGCCGATCTCCGGGATTGCCTGCGCGAGATCCGGCTGCCGGTGCGCATTCTGCACGGCTCTGGCGATCGCATCATCCCCCTGGAACAGGCGGTATTTCTCCACCAAAGGCTGGCTGGCAGCACCCTGAAGCGGGTCGAAGGGGCCGGCCATCACCTCCTCAGCACCCAAGCGGATCAAATCGTGGCCGAAATCGAGGCTCTGGCCGATGACCGACGAGCGGATTAAGGCCCACATCCAGCGGCGTTTCTCCCAGGCGGCCCCGAGCTATGAACGGTGGGCGGCGGCCCAGCGCCAGGCGGCGCGGCGGCTGGTTTCCCTGTTGCCCGAGCAGGTTTTCGACCAGGTGCTGGACATCGGCTGTGGCACCGGCTTTCTGGCCGAGGAACTGTTCGCCCAGGGAAAGGCCCGCTGTGTCACCGGCATCGATCTCGCCCCCGACATGGTGGCCTACTGCCGGCGCCGCTGGCCGACGCAGAGCTTTTTCTGCGCCGATGCCGAGTTCTTCGAGCCGACCCACTCTTTCGACCTGATCCTCTCCAATTTTGTTTTCCAGTGGCTGGCGGATATCCCCGCGGCCATGCACCGGTATGGCGCCTGCCTGAAAAATGGCGGGATGCTGGCCCTGGCGGTGCCCGTTTCCGGGTCGCTGCGCGAATTGAGGGCCTCCTCCCTGAAGGCCGGCCGCAGGCCGCTGCGTTTGATGGCCTTTCCCGCTGCCGAGGAATTGAATGTTGCCATGGGGGGGGTGGCGGGGGGCTTTTTCCATCGGGAATTGGAGTGGATCACGGCGTGGTTCACGACCCCGCTGGAGGCGGTGCGCTCCCTGAAAGGGATCGGCGCTTCCTACGGCGGGGAGGATGGGTACACGGTGGCGGAGATGCGCCGCCTGCTAAAGGAGTATGGCGAGGGTTTCGGAGACCCCGTGCGGGGCTGCCCGGTGAGCTACCGGCTCTGGTTCGGGGTGGCGGCCAAGTGACCAATGACCAATGACCGGCTTACGGCTCGGGGCAGCCGCTGCATGCGGCGCAGTTGCCGTCGCAGGTATCGTCGCCGCGGGCGACGATCTGGAACTCTCCCGGTTTATCGGGGTCGAGGCCGATGACCAGATTGCTGGTGAAGTAGCCGACATCCTCCGCGACCAGGAATGGGATGCCGTCCGTCTCTTCAGCCAGATCTTTTTCTTGCGTTTCCGCCCAGGACAGCCTCAGCTCCGGCATACCGATTCCCGCCTCCCGGAAATGGATGCGCGGTGTTTTCCCGGCGTTCTCTTCCAGCAGTTCCCGCAACCGTTTTCCCGCATCAGGTGAAAGGATGATCATGGCATGCGCCTCCCTTGGTTGGCGATGAGAGCGTTGGTTCAAGGTCTACGATAACCCGGATCTCTGTTGCCGGGCAAGGTCGATGGCAGCCCGTTACCCGAGGCCGCGGATCAGATCCTGCCGCTCCTTTTGAAAAATGCTTTTTGTTCCAGCAGAAAATCGACAAAGGCGCGATTGGCCAGGGAAAGATGGGAATCCCGCTTCCAGGCGATTCCCAGCCCGAACCGGATCGGAGGATCGAAGGGGATCGCCACCAGATCCTCGTCCCTTTCGACCACCATGCGCAGCAGCGTGGTGATGCCGAATCCGCTCCTCACCATGGCTTTGAGCAGCGGGATCAGGTTGGTCTCGAACACCACGTTCGGCGCGGCTCCGGCATGGGCGCTGATCTGGCCGATGACCTCGCGGTGGAAATAGCTTTTTTCGAACAGCACCAGCGGCTCGGCGGCGAAATCGCCATAGCTGACCGCCGCTTTCGCGGCCAGCGGATGTCCGGCGGGCAGGCAGGCCACCATCTCCTCCTCCAGGAAGGGATGGATCTCCAGCTCGGCCGGGGGGTTGTCGAGCGCCACCACCCCCAGTTCCAGCAACCCCTCGCAGAGCATTTCGCCGATGCGGCGGGTGCCGTATTCGAAAACCGAGCAACGCAGCCGGGGATGGCGGCGCTTGAAAGCGACGAACAGGGCCGGGAAAAAATAGGAGCCGAGCTGGGCCGGCACCCCGATCCGAACCTCCCCCTGGTCCAGCCCCCGCAGTTCCCCCATCTGGGTTTCAGCGGTCCGGACCGCGGCCAGAATCCTCCGGGCATGCTCCAGAAACACCTTTCCCTCCGCCGTCAGCAGGGTCTTTTTCCCTTCCCGGCTGAAAAGCGAAAGGCCGATCTCCTCTTCCAGTTGGCGGATGGCGACGCTGAGCGCCGGCTGCGCGATGTGGAGGCGCTCGGCGGCGCGGGTGAAGTTTTCCGTTTCCGCCACCGCCGTGAAGAAGCGCAATCGGCGCAGATCCATGATCCCCCCCCTTCCATAATAATTCAGTATCACAATGATAATAATTATATATTTTTTTTATCAAAACGGCACTGCTAATATCCTCTGAAAGATCCGCCGCTGGCCTGCCCCTGGAGAAAAAAACATGATCACCACCAACTCCCCCCATTTTTGGCGCACCGTCGCCGCTCTCGGGCTGGGGGCCTTCGTGGCCTACGGCAATCTCTACGTGACCCAGCCGCTGCTGCCCCTGCTGAGCGGCGAGTTCGGCGTCTCGGCGCTGGTTGCGGGGCTGTCGGTGTCGCTGGCGATTCTCGCTCTCGGTTTTTCCCTGCTTCTTTACGGTCCGCTCTCCGATGCCCTCGGCCGGCGCGGCATCATGCGCCTCACCCTGGGGGGGACGGTGGCGCTGACCCTGGCGCTGGCGCTGGCGCCCAACTTTGGAGCACTGCTGCTGCTGCGGCTGGCGCAGGGCATTTTAATCGGCGGCCTGCCGGCGCTGGCCCTGGCCTACTTGGGGGAGGAGTTCGCCCCCGAGGCCCTCACCCCGGCGCTCGGCATCTACATCGCCGCCACCAGCCTGAGCGGTATCTCGGGACGGCTGATCAGCGGCCTCGCGGCCGGTTACGGGGGCTGGCGTTGCTCTTTCCTGACGACGGGGGTGGTCAGCCTGCTCTTCGTTCTGCTCTTTTTCCTGCTGCTGCCCCCCTCCCGCCATTTTCAGGCCCGAGATTTCCAATGGCGGTCCGCGGTGGCCGGCTTCGCGGCCCATCTGCGGAATCCGCTGCTGGTCCCCGCTTTTCTGATCGGCGGCCTCAATTTCTTCCTCTTCGTCGGCCAGTTCAACACCGTCGTCTATCTGCTGGTGGCGCCGCCGTTCCGCCTTCCGCCCGCCCTCGTCAGCCTGCTCTATCTCACCTTCCTGGCCGGGACGGCGAGTTCCGTCTGCGCCGATCGCCTGATCCGGGGACGTTCCCGGACCTTTGGCCTGGCCTTGGGTTTCGGCATCGTGCTGGCGGGGATTCTTCTGACCCTGGCCCCGCACCTGGCGGCGGTGATCGGCGGCCTGCTGCTGGTCAGCTTCGGCTTCTTTCTGGTCCACGCGCTGGCCACCGCCTGGGTCGGGCATCACGCCCGGACCGACCGGGCCAGCGCCTCGGCCCTCTACCTGATCTTCTACTATCTGGCCGGGAGTCTCGGCGGCCTCTACGCCGCCTTCTTCTGGGACCGTTTCGGCTGGGGAGGGGTCGTCTCCGGCGCTTTCCCCATCCTGCTGGCGGTCGGCTGCTGCCTCCATTGCCTGTCCCGGCTTGAAAAGGCCGAAGCGGGAGAGGTCGTTTTCCCCGGCTGGCTCTGGCTCCGGGGGAGTGAACATCCGCGGCGGTGAAAACCAAACCCAATCCTCACGCAAAGGCGCGAAGGTGCGAAGAAAGACATAAGCAAACCAAAACCGAATGGAGTGTGGGGAAAACCTTTAACTTTTCGTAACCATTCTCCATCCCTTTTATCCTTTCCGCGGGCCGTCCCGGAAATTAACGATTCGAATTGAAAATATTTTGGTTGATTGGTTTTCCTCCCGAAAATATAATGGGTTGCACAGGTATCAGAGGCTCCGCCCGGAGCCTTTGCTTTTTAACGGAGTCGGTGGAAAAGGATCGGCAAACGCCAAGGGGGGCTGGAGTGACGTCAATGAGATCTGTCGCCGAGGGGGCCGTGGCATCCAATGCCGCTGAGCGGGAGAAGAAGCGGGAGATAATCAAAACCGTCGAGGAAAAGGGGATTCGTTTCATCAAACTCAATTTCACGGATATTTTCGGGTTTGGGAAAAACCTGGAGATCACCCCCGACGAACTGGAAAAGGCCCTGGATGGGGAGATGATGTTTGACGGATCTTCCGTCGATGGATTCGGACGAGTCGAAGAATCGGACATGTATCTGATCCCCGATCTCGACACCTTCCAGCCGGTGCCGCTGCGGCCCAACGAGATGGGGGTCGGCCAGATCTTCTGCGACGTCTATGACCGGGAGCGGAAACCTTTCGAGGGCTGCCCCCGGAACATCCTGAAAAGGGTGCTGGGGGAGGCGGCATCGCTGGGCTACCGCCTGAACGTCGGCCCCGAAGGGGAGTTTTTTCTTTTCAATCTGGATGACAAGGGCAATCCCCTGTTCGACTTCCATGACCAGGGGGGTTATTTCGACAATACCCCCTTTGACAAGGGGGTGGACGCCAAACGGGACATGATCATGAAGATGAAGGAGCTCGGTTTTTTCATCGAGGCATCCCATCATGAAGTGGCGCCGGGCCAGCACGAGATCGATTTCAAATATGACGAGGCCTTGAAAACCGCGGACCGATGGATGCTGTTCAAGCAGATCGTCAAAAACATCGCTCATGAGCACGGTTTGTACGCCTCTTTCCTGCCGAAGCCTTTCACGACCGAGAGCGGCAACGCCATGCACTGCAATCAGTCCCTGAGCAGGAGGGGGGTAAACGCCTTTTCCGATCCGGAGTCGGCGACCGGGCTGAGCAAAACGGCCGAATACTATGTCGGCGGGCTGATGAAACACGCCAAGGAAATCGCCGCGGTATCAAACCCCACCATCAACTCCTACAAACGGTTGGTGGCCAATTATGAGGCGCCGACCAGCATCACCTGGTCTTTCTGCAACCGCTCCTCTTTTATCCGGATTCCCAATGCCAGAGGGCAGGGGACCCGAGTGGAGTTGCGGACGCCGGACCCGACCGCGAATCCCTATCTGGTGTTTGCGGTCATGCTGAGGGCGGGGCTGGAAGGGATCCGGGGCCGCATCGAGCCCCCGAAACGGGTGGACAAAAACAACTATGAACTCTCCCCCCAGGAAAAGGGCGAATTTGAGATTGAGCAGTATCCCAGCAATCTCTACGAAGCTCTCAAATACATGAGCAGAAGCACGTTGCTGAGGAAAACCCTGGGCAGCCATGCCTTTAACGTCTTTTTGAAGACGAAGGTCATGGAGTGGCGGGAATACGACAAAAAGGTACACCGCTGGGAAATCGATTATTACCTGAAGAAGTACTGAATTCCTGCTCTCAGGGGGCCGGAACATCCTTGTAGCGCGGCGTGCCGTAGCGGATCAGGAAGATGACCGCGGCGAGGATGAGGAGGCCGCCGAGGAATTGGCGGGGCCGGATGAACTCCTTCAGAAAGGCGGCCGCCAGGACGATGGTCAGGATCGGTTCCACCGCCGACAGGGTGGAGGCATCGACGGCGCCGAGGCGTTTGAGGCCGGCGAAAAGGCCGAGAACTCCGAGTATGGTGCTGAAGAAGGCGATGGCCGCGGCCGCTCCCCAGCCCGCTCCCGAGGCTGGCCAGGCGGGGCCCCGCCAGACGATCGCTCCCCCGTAGACGGCGGCCGCCGTCAGCGAGGCCACGGCGGCCATCCCCATGGCGCTCACGGTTTTCAGCAAGTGTTCCCCGACCACGATATAGATCGAATAGATGAGCGCCGCCCCGATCCCCAGCGCAATGCCGAGGAGGCTCCCCTGGAGGCTGTCGCTCACCGTCAGGGCGGTGCCGATAAGCGCCGCCACCAGAGCCCAGAGCCGGGGCCGCTCCAGGGCGCGCCGGGTCGTTACGGCCACGATCACGCAGACGATGGCCGGATAGAGGTAGAGCAGCAGGGCCGTCAGCCCGGCCGAGGCGTAATGGAGGGCGGAAAAGTAACAGAGCGACTGCCCCACATAGCCGCAGGTTCCCATTAGCAGCAAAACGGGCAGATCCCCCTGGCGCGGCCAAGGATCCCCCAGCCTCCAAAGAAGCAGGGCCATGACCGCTCCGGCGATGGAAAACCGCAGAAACATCAGGGTCGGGGTGTCGACGCCGTCGGCATACGCGATCCGGGCGAAGATCGGCCCGGTTCCGAAGCCCGCCGCCGACAGCAGCACCCAAAACGCTCCGATCAGCCGCTCATTCCTGTCGGTTTCCCGCATGGTTACCTTGAGCTTTAAAAAAGAGGTTGCTGATTTGAAACTATTCACAATCTCCGCAGGTACCCGCCTTTACCGCATCAAGCCGTTTTATGGTGGCCTCTCTTTGCGTACTTGGCGTCTTCGCGTGAGCCAAGACTGAGGTTTTACCGCCTGCTCGTTCCACTCGCTCAAGGACGCAAAGGGAACCAAAAGAAATGAGGTTTTTTCCAAACCCCATTTTTTGGTCGTTCTTCGCGGCGTCGCGTCTTCGCGTGAGGGAAGGACTTTGATTTCACGCCCGTTCGCTCAAGCTCACTCAAGACGCCAAGGGCGCAAAAGAAACCCTCCTTTTTTTCTTCCTTCTTTGCGTCCTTTGCGATCTTTGCGGTAAAAGATCTCACCGATGGGGAATAGTAATGCTGATTTTTTGGGAAGAAGGTCCACGCAGCCGCGGCGGAGTCTACTCCTTCGCCTGGCCCTTGTCGAGAGGGATCAGGGGGCCCAGGCGATGAGGGTGACGCCGGCGATCATGACCGCGGTTCCCAGGGCCCGCTCGCGGATCCCCGGCTCTCCGAACAGCCGATGGCCGTAGTAGATCCCGATCAGCAGACTCAGGCGCTTGACCGAGATCATGTAGGCCACCGGCGCGATGCTGATGGCCGTCATGTGGGTGAGGACCATGACGCCGTAACAGCAGGCCGGGAGCAGCATCGCCCGAAGCAGCCGGGTAGCCGCGGGCTTCGGGCCGCTGATTATGCCGCCCCGCAGCGCGGGCGGGGTCAGGATCAGGGTCAAGGCCGGGAAGTAGCAGGCGGCGAAAAACAGCGGCGAGGAGGCCCCGATCGCCTTTTTCCCCAGGGTGGAGGTGACGCTGTAGATCAGGGCGACGAGGATCATGTAGAGCGAGCCCCGCTCCCGGCCGATGGCCCGAAACGGCTCCAGCCAGTTGCAGCGCGCCTTGTCGAAGTGGAGCAGATAGGCGCCGATGGCCACCAGCAGGATGCCGATGGCGCCGCCCGCCGAGATCCGCTCCCCCAGCACCAGAAAGGGGACGACCAGCAGGAAGACCGGGGTCAGGGCCAGAAACGGCAGGGTCAGACTCAAGGGCGAGAGCTTGAGGGCGCGGATGTAGCAGATGGCCGCCAGCGCCTCCAGGGGGAGGGCGAGCAGCACGGTGGGGAGGAAATCCGGCCCCAGGTCCGGGATCGGGATGAAGGCCAGGGGGATCAGCAGGAAAGGGAGGGCGAGCAGCAGCCGCAGCCACAGGACCAGGTATTCGTCCCGGCCGGGCAGCGCCTTCTTGGTCAGGGCGTCGCTGGTGGCCAGGGCCAGGGCGCAGAGCAGGGTGAGGGGGAGCCAGATGGCGGTCATGGGTTCTCCTCCCAGGAGGAAGCTGGGATTGGGATTGCGCCGCGAAGGTGGTATTCTGTTTTTGCCCCCGGTGGGAAGACCGGGTCCGCTGGCAACCAAACGGCATCCTGAATATGGAAAAGACGATCATCTCAGAAGCCAAGCAGGCGGAGCTGCTGGCGCGCATGGTTGAGCTCCAGATCCGCGAGGCCGATCTGGAGGAGAAATTCGTCCTCGGCTCCGGGCGGGGCGGGCAGAAGCTCAACAAATCCTCCACCTGCGTCCAGCTCCGCCATCTCCCCACCGGCATCGAGGTCAAATGCCAGCAGGAGCGCTCCCGGGCCCTGAACCGCTTTTTCGCCCGGCGCCTGCTCTGCGCCAAGGTCGCGGCCCTGGCCGCAGGGGGCGAGGCCCGGCGCTCCGAAGAGGTCGACCGTATCCGGCGCCGGAAGGAGCGGCGCCGGCGTCGCGCCCGGAACAAGGGGGAATCCCCGGCGGATGAGTGATCGCAGCCGGCCTCAGCCTCGCCCTTTGCCGTTTTTCCGGATCGCCTCCACCACCAAGGGGTAGAGGTTGTCGGTGATGATCCGGTACCCCTCGGCGTTAGGGTGGATGCCGTCCTCCTGGTTGAGGCGCCGGCGGCCGGCGACGCCGTCGAGGAAGAAGGGAAAAAAGATCAGGCCCCGCTCCTCGGCGATTTGCGGGTAGATGACGGCGAATTCCTTCAGGAACTGCCTCCCCAGCGTGGTGACCATCTTCATCCCGGCCAGCACTACGGTGACGCCGTTCTCCTCCAATACAGAGATCGTCTCCTCGATGTTTTTCCGGGTGACCCGGGGGTCGATGCCGCGCAGGCCGTCGTTGGCGCCGGTCTCGAGGATCACGATGTCGGGCTCAAGCTTCAGCACCCACGGGATCCGGGACAGGGTGCCGCTGCTGGTCTCGCCGCTGATCCCGGCGTTGACCACCTGCCAGCGGTAGCCGGCGGCCCGGAGTTTCCCCTCGAGCAGGGCCGGGTAGGCCTCCTCCTCCCGGAGGCCGTAGCCGGCGGTGAGGCTGTCGCCGACCGCGACGATGGTGCCGACGATCTCCCGCGGCTCCTGGGGCGCCGCCACCGGCTCCGGTTTGCGGTCACAGCCGGCCGCGATCAACCATGTTATTCCCATCAGCAGCAGAGCGATTCGTCTCATCCCGTTTTCACCTTCCATTTTTGCAACCTTTTACAATCTCCGCATGTACCCGCGTTTATCGCATCAAGCCGTTTTTGGGTGGCCTCTCTTCGCGTTCTTTGCGTCTTCGCGTGAGTCAAGAACCGGTTTTACCGCCCGCTCGCAACGCTCGCTCAAGGGCACGAAGGACGCAAAGGAACCTCTTTCTGTCGGGCTATTTCGTGGTTTTGCCTTTCTTCGCGTCGTCGCGTGAGGCAAGACCTTTGATTTCACGCCCGTTCGCTCAAGCTCACTCAAGACGCCAAGGCCGCAAAGGAGACCACCCTCTTTTGATGGTATTTGCTCTTCTTCGCGTCGTCGCGTCTTGGCGTGAGTCAAGCCTTTGGGTTTTACCACCCGCTCGTTTCACTCGCTGAAGGACACGAAGGGAAACCCTCATTTCCTCCTTCTTCGCGCCCTTGCGGCTTGGCGTGAGACGGTTTAATGCCCTTTTTCCGTGTGGTTCCGTGGCTAAACCTGTGAGTTTGGCCACGAAAAGACACGAAAAGAAAATGGGGGGTTCTCAACCAGTGACGATTGATAAGGGACTGTGGACTATCCATTTCCATCCCCTCCATCCCTGTTAATTTGCTTTTCTCCTTTCTTGGCGATCTTGCGGTAAAAGTTCCCGCGATGGTGAACAGCTTCCATTTTTTTCTCCGGAAGCCGTCATTCGTCCGCCTGCTCCCGCAGGAAGAGCGCGGGCTTGTGGCGCAGGATCGGCAGCGAGGCGGCCAGCCCGATCGCGACCACGGCGGCCGTTGCCGCAAGGGCCGCGCCCAGGCTGGTGCCGGGAAACGGCCGATAGCCGAGGTCGAGCCCTTGGCGGCAGATCAGCCAGCTCGTTCCCTGGGCGAGCAGCGCCCCCAGCACCGAGCTGATAAACCCCAGCAGTAGGTTTTCGAAGGCGAAGACGGCCAGCACAAAGGAGCGCCGCGCCCCCAGGATCTTGTAGTAGACCGTCTCCCGGATCCGGGCGTAACGGGTGGCGAAGATCGAGCCGACGATGATCGCCAGGCCGGCGGCGATGCTGAACAGGGTGAAGAAGCGGACGATGGCGGAGAGCTTCTCCATCAAGCGGCCGAAGATGGCCACCGCCGCGGTGACGTCGATGACGCTGATGTTGGGGAACCGGGCCACGACCCGGTTCTGCAGCGCCGGGATCTGCTCCTTGGCGACCCGGGCCGCGGCGAAGAAGGTTTTCGGGGCCTCGGCCAGGGCGCCCTCGGGAAAGACGAAGTAGAAGAAGGGGTGCAGCCCCTTTTCGGTGCGGGTGCGGAGGCTGGCGACGCGGGCCGTCAGCGGCAGGCCGTGGATGCGGAAGGTGATGGTGTCGCCGACGGCCAGGTCGCGCATCTCGGCCACCCGGTCGAGGACCGAGACCTGGAGCCCCTCCCAGTCGCTCCGGAACAGGCTCTTGCCGGCGCTGAGCCGCTCGTGGGGAAGCAGGTTGGACCGGTAGGTGAGGTTGAACTCCCGGCCGAGGTTGTCGCCCGGTCGGCGCCGTTCCCGCTCCGGATCGATTTTTTCGTTGTTGACCGCGACCACCGAGCCGCGCACCACCGGATAGCAGGTCGCCGCGAAACCGAGTTCCCGCAGGAAATCCTGCTGCTGGGCCGGCTGGATGTCGAGGAAGAAGAGGTTGGGGTTTTCTTCCGGGAAGGACTGGATGAAGGAGGCGTCGAGGTTTTTCTCTACCAGGGTAATGGAAAAGAGCGCCCCGAAAGCGAGGCTTAAGGTGACGAGGATGGCGCGGCTGGCGTTGCGGGGCCGGAACAGGCCCCGCAGCGCCTGACGGAGCGAAAGCCGCTCCGGGGCGCGCCGCTTGAGCAGCGCCAGAAGAGCGGTGGCGAGCAGGAAGGCGACAAGGAGCAGCAAGCCGAGAACGGCCAGGAAGACGAGCCCGGTCCGGATTCGGCCGAGGCGCAGGAACAGCAGGCCGAGGAAAAGCAGGGCCAGGGCGCCGCCGACCAGAAAGGAGCCGCGTTTCGATCCGCCCAGGACGGTTTCCCGGCCGAGGATCGCCCGCGGCTTCACCTCCCGGAGGTTGAGGAGCGGCAGCAGGGTGAAGAGGGATACGACGCCAAAGCCGAGCAGCAACCCCTCGCCGACCGCGGTGGCGGAAAAGGCCGGGGCCGTCCCTTCCGGCAGCAGCCCCCGGAACAGCCGGGGGAGGTGGTTCTGCAGGGCCCAGGCCCCGGCCAGCCCGATCCCGGTCCCGGCCAGGCCGAGGATGGCCACGGCCGCGAAGTAGTGGTGGAGGATGAAGCGGCTCCTGGCGCCGAGCGCTTTCATGATGGCGATGGTCTTCTCCTGTTCCCGGAGCAGGGCCCCGAGGCTGCTCTGGATGCCGATCCCGGCCAGCAGCAGGGTGAAGACCCCGGTCAGGTTGAGAAAGAAAAGGAGATTGTCGAAAAAACGGCGCACCCGGCTGTCCGCGGTCCGAAAGCTGTCGATCCGCACCCGCTCCTCGGCGGCGGCCTGGCGCAGGGTCGCGACGAGGGTGTCCAGGGCTTTCGGGTCCCGGACCTTGGCCAGGATCCGGTAGCTGACCCGGCTGCCGGGGCCGATCAGCTCCAGGGCCTGAAGATCGGCCGCCGCCACGAAGACCCGCGGCCCGAGGGCGAAGATGTCGACCGGCCGGTCCGGCTCGTGGACCACCACGTCGGCGATGGTCAGGAGCGCTTCCCCGACCCGCAGCCGGTCCCCGATCCTGAGGCCGAGGCGCTGCAGGAGCCCCTCCTCGACCACCAGGCTGCCCGGCCGCAGCACCTCGGGGAACGGCCGCCCCGAAGCGAGCTCGACCCGGCCGTAGAAGGGATAACCCGGCTCCACCACCTTGATGTGGCTGAGCAGGGTGCGTTCGCCGCCGAAGGTCCGGACCACGGAATGGAATTCGTAGATCCGGGCCGTGGTCAGGGCGCCGTTGCGCTCCTGGTCGGCCACCGCGGAGGCCAGTTCCGGCGGGAAAGGGGAACGGGAGCGGAGGATCAGGTCGGCCCCGTGCAGGGTCTGGGCGTCCTGCAGCAGAGAGGAGTGGACGCCGCGGCTGAAGCTGCCGAGGGAGACCAGGGTCACCAGGGAGAGCGCGACGCAGAGGGCGAAGATGGCGCCCTGGTGACCGGCGGCAGCGATCTGGCGGTAGAGCAGGCCGAACCGGATCATGAGGCGGTCCCGGCCGCCAGCCGTCCGTCCCTGAGCGTCACCACCCGGTCGGCGAGGCGGGCGATGTCCTGGCTGTGGGTGACCAGCACCAGGGTGGTGCCGTGCTCGCGGTGGAGTTCCAGGAGCAGTTCCAGGACGGCGCCGCCGCTGACCGAATCGAGGTTTCCGGTCGGCTCGTCGGCGAACAGCAGCCGCGGCCCGTTGATCAGGGCGCGGCAGATGGCGCAGCGCTGCTTCTCGCCGCCGGAGAGCTGGCGGGGAAAGCTGGCCGAGCGCTCCGCCAGCCCAACCCGTTTCAGCAATGCCTCGGCCTTGGGCCGTGCCGCCGGGTCGGCGGCGAGTTCCGCCGGGAACATGACGTTCTCGAGGGTGGTCAGGGAGGGGATCAGGTGAAAGGATTGGAAGACGTAGCCGAAGGTGGCGTTGCGCAGCGGCGCCAGCTCGTCCTCGTGGAGGTCGGTGATGTCCTGGTCCTCGATCAGGACCCGGCCGGAATCGGGGCGCTCCAGCCCGGAAAGCAGGGCGAGCAGGGTCGATTTGCCGCTGCCGCTTTCCCCTTTGATGATCAGGAATTCGCCGGGCTTTACGGTCAGGGAGACGGTGTCGAGGACCGTGATCGGCCGGTTACCGACCCGGTAGCTTTTGCTGATGGCGCGCGCTTCGAGAATGGCCATGGCGCCTCCATGTGATTGAAGATGACGATCTTCATGATAGCATCGTCGCGGCTCCGGAGTGAAGACGGTCGCCGGACAAGGCGAAACCAAAGGCGTCAATTCAGCAGCAAGCTGCTATCGGGTGAAAGCCGGTTTTTTCCCGTCAGCTCCTAATCCGGGGCTCCGCCCCGTACCCCCTTTCCTTTTTGCGCGCCCAAAAAGGGTAACTACTCAGCTCATCGAACGCCTTGACCTCAACCATACCGGTGGGCTGGCCAACACTATCCTTTAAACCCGAAATCTGGATC
>JAFGOW010000040.1 GCA_016926265.1 Deltaproteobacteria bacterium
CTGCTGGCGCTCGATTGCGACGGTTGCGTCATCGCCACCGGCGGCAGCGCCGTCTACAGCCCACGGGCGATGGCCCGTCTCAAAGGGAAAGGGGCGGTGGTTTTTCTCCATGTGGAGTTGGCGGAATTGCAGCGCCGGGTGAAAAACTTCGCCGTGCGCGGCATCGCCGGGCCGCCGGGGCACGATTTTTCCGTCTTGTTCCGGGAACGCCTTCCCCTCTACCATGAAAACGCCGATATCGTCATCCCCGCCGGGGGTTCGACACCGGAGCAGCTTTGCGAGCGGATCCGCCGCGAGCTGGCCGGCTGGAGAAAGGATAGGTAGAGGGCCGTGGAAATCCTTTTGACCAACGACGACAGCCACCGCTCGCCGCTGTTTCAATTCATCATCCAACATCTGGATGCCCTCGGCCGCCTGACCATCGTGGTTCCCAAGGAGGAGCAGAGCTGGACCGGCAAGTCGATCACCCGCTTCAAGCATCTCTACGTGGACGAGATCACGCTTTTCGGCCGTAGCGCCTTCTGCCTTGACGGCACCCCGGCCGATTGCATCAACTGGGGGATCTATCATCTCTACGAAGGGCGCCGTCCCGATCTGGTGGTGTCGGGGATCAACATCGGCCTCAACACCGGCATCGGCTTCGCCCTCTCCTCGGGGACCATCGGCGCCTGCCTGGAGGCCAACATCGCCTCGGTGCCGGGGGTGGCGCTGTCGCAGGATTTCGACGAGAGCTGCTTCCATGGCTGGCTGGAGCAGCGCGCCATCCCGGAGGCGGTGCTGGCGCGCCTCCAGGAGCAGACCGGGACCCTGCTCGACGGCGTCTTTGCCGCGCTCCGGAAACGCGCCGACTTCCTGGCGCGGCCCGTGACCTGGAACATCAACCTCCCTTTCGAGGCGCGTCCCGACTGGCGGCTGGTCGAGGCCTTCCTGGGGCATACCTGGTACGCCTCCTGTTTTCGCCGTGCCGGGGACCGCTTCTGCCATGACCTCGAACCGCCCCTGGAAGACGGTCGCCGCGGCTCCGACGGCGCCGTGGTCCGCTCCGGTCATGTCAGTGTCACCGAGATCGATATCCGTGCTTTGGGTCGGCAGCCCGAGCCGGGGTGAGGTCTTGAGGCCCATAAGCCCCTTGCAATTGCCCCTCCGATAAGCTAATTTTCAGCAACGTCACCCCTTGCCGGCCCGAAAATGGTTTACGGCCGGCCGTGAAAGGTTCACGTCCCAGAGCGGGACCGATTCGATACCTTCTTTCAAGGATTGCCCATGCGTTATTCCCAGTATCTGCTCCCCACCACCAAGGAAACCCCTGCCGAAGCCGAGATCGTGAGCCATCAGCTGATGCTGCGCTCCGGCATGATCCGCAAGCTGGCGGCCGGCATCTACAACTACCTGCCCCTGGGGCTGCGCTCGCTGCGCAAGGTGGAGCAGATCATCCGCGAGGAGATGGACCGCGCTGGCGCCGTCGAACTGCTGATGCCGATGGTGGTGCCGGGGGAGCTGTGGCGGGAATCGGGGCGCTGGGAGAAGTACGGCAAGGAACTGCTGCGCCTCAAGGACCGCAAGGAAGGGGAGTTCTGCCTCGGCCCCACCCACGAGGAGGTGGTCACCGACATCATCCGCAACACCGTCAAGTCCTACCGCCAGCTCCCCCTGAACGTCTACCAGATCCAGACCAAGTTCCGCGACGAGATCCGCCCCCGTTTCGGGCTGATGCGCGGCCGCGAATTCATCATGAAGGATGCCTACTCCTTCGACATCGACGAGCAAGGGGCCCAGGCCGCCTACGAGAAGATGTTCCAGGCCTACTGCCGGATCTTCGAGCGCTGCGGCCTCAAGTTCCGGGCCGTGGAGGCCGATTCCGGCGCCATCGGCGGCTCCTACTCCCACGAGTTCATGGTGCTGGCCGATTCCGGCGAGGATGCCATCGTCTCCTGCGATTCGTGCCGCTACGCCGCCAATGTGGAAAAGGCGGAATTCCCATCGGCGGTCGGCAAGACCCCGCCTCCTTCCCAGGAGCTGCGCCGGGTGCTGACCCCGGCCCGCAAGACCATCGAGGAGGTGGCCGACTATCTGAAGATCCCCGTCACCTCCCTGGTCAAGACCCTGATCGTGCGGACCGACAGGGGGGAAACGGTGGCGGTGTTGCTGCGCGGCGACCGGGAGTTGAACGAGATCAAGCTCTGCCGGCTGCTCGACTGCGCCTGGGTGGAGATGGCCCCCGAGGAGGCGGTGCTTGGCGTCACCGGCGGCCCGGTCGGTTTTTCCGGCCCGGTGGGGCTTAAAGTGCGGCTTCTGGCCGATCACGAGGTTTGTCTCATGGCCGATTTCACCGTCGGCGCCAACGAGAAGGACTGGCATCTCACCGGCGTCAACCTGGAGCGGGATTTCCGGGTGGAGCGCTTCGCCGATCTGCGGTCGGCCGCCGCCGGCGACCCCTGCCCGCGCTGCCAGGGGCATCTGGAAATCTGGCGCGGCATCGAGGTCGGGCATGTCTTCAAGCTCGGCACCAAGTATTCGGCGGCGATGGGCGCCAAGGTCCTCGACGACAAGGGGGGGGAGGTCACCCTCATCATGGGCTGCTACGGCATTGGGGTCGGGCGCACCGTGGCCGCAGCCATCGAGCAGAATCATGATGAAAACGGCATCGTCTTCCCGCTCCCCATCGCCCCCTTCCAAGTCCTGATCACCGCGGTCAACCCCAACCAGGAGGCGATCCGCGATGCCGCGGAGCGGCTTTACGGCGAGCTCCAGGCCCTGGGCGTCGAGGTGCTCTACGACGACCGCGACGAGCGCCCCGGGAGCAAGTTCAA
>JAFGOW010000041.1 GCA_016926265.1 Deltaproteobacteria bacterium
ATGGTCTACGTGACCAATGGTGCCGATATTCACGTGAGGCTTCGTCCTCTGAAATTTCTCCTTTGCCATAGCGATTACCCTCCTTGAATCCTGCTAACTTTTCGCTTTTGCCATTACATCATCGGCAATGTTTTTCGGTACCTGTTCGTAATGACTGAAAACCATGGTGTAGGTCGCGCGCCCCTGGGTGAGGCTCCGCAAAACGGTGGAGTATCCGAACATTTCGGAGAGAGGCAGCTGGGCATTGATCACCTGGCCGCCGCTGCGGTTCTCCAGGCCGAGGATCTTTCCCCGGCGGCTGGTCAGATCCCCGATCACATCCCCCATATAGTCCTCGGGAACCACCACCTCCACCGACATAATCGGCTCGAGGAGCACCGGGGAGGCCCGTTTCACCCCCTCCTTGAACCCCATGGAGGCCGCGATCTTGAAAGCCATCTCCGACGAGTCGACATCGTGAAAGGAGCCATCATAGCAGGTCACCTTGACATCGACAACAGGAAACCCCGCCAGCGGACCGATCCGGGTCGCCTCTTCCGCTCCCTGCCCAATCGCGGGGATGTATTCCTTGGGGATCACCCCGCCCTTGATCTGATCGACAAAGAGAAATCCGGCGCCGGGCATCTGCGGTTCCAGACGCAGCCAGCAGTCTCCGTATTGTCCCCGCCCGCCGGACTGACGGACGAATTTCCCCTGCACCTCCACGGTCTTGGTGATCGACTCCCGATAGGCCACCTGCGGGGCACCGACATTGGCACCGACACCGAATTCCCGCCGCAGACGGTCGATGACGATTTCGAGATGCAATTCTCCCATTCCGGAAAGAATGGTCTGCCCCGTCTCCTCGTCGGAGCGTACCCGCAGCGAGGGATCCTCGTGGAGCAGCTTGCCCAGGGCCACGCCCAGCCGATCCTGGTCGCCCTTGGTCTTCGGCTCCATGGCGATATGAATCACCGGCTCCGGAAATTCGATATTTTCGAGGAGAAAGGGATCTTTTTCATCGCACAGGGTATCGCCGGTGACGGTATGCTTGAGGCCGACCGCGGCAAAGATGTCCCCGGAAAAGACCTCTTTGATCTCTTCCCGTTTGTTGGCGTGCATCTTCAGCAACCGACCGAAACGCTCCCGTTTACCTTTGGTCGAGTTGTAAGCGCTCACACCGGTTTCCAAAGAACCCGAATAGACCCGGAAAAAAGTCAGCTGCCCGACAAAGGGGTCGGTCATGATCTTGAACGCAAGGGCGGCCAGGGGGCCTTCATCGCTGGCGGGCAGAAGCCGCTCCGCGCCGCTTTTGGCATTTACCGCCACCACCGCCGGAACATCCAGCGGCGAGGGGAGAAAATCGACCACCGCATCCAGCAGATTTTGCACCCCTTTGTTTTTGAAGGCCGAGCCGCAGAGAACCGGCACCAGGCGCAGACCGATGGTCGCCTTCCGCAACCCTTGCAGCAATTCCGCAGCGCTCAGAGACTCGCCCGCCAGGTATTTTTCCATCAGGGCATCGTCCTGGGAGGCCACCTCTTCCACCAACTGCTCCCGCTTCCGCTGCGCCGCCGGGAGCAGTTCCCCCGGAATCTCGATGGTCTTGAAAACCGCTCCGAGAGTGTCATCATCCCACACCGCCGCCTTCATCGACAGCAGATCGACCACCCCCCGGAAAGACCCTTCCGAACCGACCGGAATCTGAATGGGAACGGGGTTGGCGCCGAGCCGGGTGCGCATCATGCCGACGGCGTTATCGAAGTCAGCCCCGACCCGGTCCATCTTGTTGACGAAGGCGATCCGTGGCACCCGGTATTTTTCGGCCTGGCGCCACACCGCTTCCGACTGGGGCTCGACCCCCGCCACCGCGCAGAAAACCGCGACGGCGCCGTCCAAAACCCGCAGCGACCGCTCCACCTCCACAGTGAAATCGACGTGTCCGGGCGTATCGATGATGTTGATCCGGTGATCCTTCCAGAAACAGGTGGTGGCGGCCGAAGTGATGGTTATGCCGCGCTCCTGCTCCTGGACCATCCAATCCATGGTAGCCGATCCGTCGTGGACCTCCCCCATGCGGTGCGAAATCCCCGTATAGTAGAGGATGCGCTCCGTGGTCGTGGTCTTCCCCGCATCGATGTGAGCCATGATGCCGATGTTGCGGGTTCTTTCTTGTGGAATGGCGCGACCCACGACCTGTTCCTTTCACTCCCTCCAAAACAACGGACAAGGGGAGCGGTTCACCACCGATAATGGGAGAAGGCCTTGTTGGCCTCCGCCATGCGATGGGTGTCTTCCTTCTTCTTGACGGAAGCACCCCGATTGTTGAAGGCCTCCAGAAATTCGGCGGCCAGCTTCTCTTCCATGGTTTTTTCCGAACGCCCGCGGGCATTGATCATGATCCAGCGGATAGCCAGGGCATTGCGGCGATCCGTGCGAATCTCCACCGGCACCTGATAGGTGGAGCCGCCGACCCGGCGGGATTTGACCTCGACCATCGGCCGCACATTTTCCATGGCCTTTTTAAAGACCTCCAGAGCGTCCTGCTTGGCGCGTTCGGTGATGATATCGAAAGCTCCGTAGATGAGCCGCTCCGCCACACTCTTCTTGCCATCCAGCATGATGACGTTGATGAACTTGGCGACCAGACGGTCGTTACACTTGGTATCCGGGAGGATCTCCCGCTTCGCTACAACTCTTCTTCTCGGCATAGATCACCTCAATTTCAACTACTTGGGCCGCTTCGCGCCGTATTTGGAACGCCCCTGCATCCTGTCCTTGACCCCGGCCAGGTCGAGAGTGCCGCGAATGATATGATAACGCACACCGGGCAGGTCCTTGACACGGCCGCCGCGGATGAGCACCACGGAGTGTTCCTGCAGATTATGGCCAACCCCCGGAATGTAGGAAGTCACAACCATCCCGTTGGTCAACCGGACCCTGGCCACCTTCCGCAAGGCCGAGTTCGGCTTTTTAGGGGTGGAGGTATAGACGCGGGTGCAGACCCCCCGCTTCTGGGGATTGCTCTTCAACGCGGGGGCGGTCGATTTGCGCTCTTTCTGCTGGCGGCCCTTGCGGATCAACTGACTGATTGTCGGCATGTTGTCTACTCCCAGAATCTCTCGATATCGATCTTTGCTACCGTTTAAACGCGCCGGTTCCGGCCCGTGTCAACCCGAAAAAAAAGAATCCTGTCCCTCCCGGCGGCATCGCCAGAGAAACCCGCAGAATCTATCAATCCAGCCTCTTCTTGTCAAGGCCTTTTTCTGGCGCCCCTTTTTGGGGAGGGGGCTCCGACCTCATTCCACCTCTTCCTCTTCGGGGATATCCTCCTCCATGAGCACCGGCTCTTCCGGGGGCATCTCCTTTTCTTCCACCAAGAGCTGCACCGCGCGGTATTTGGAAACACCGGTCCCGGCCGGGATCAGCCGCCCCATGATGACGTTCTCCTTGAGGCCACGCAGATAATCGATCCGCCCTTCGATGGCCGCCTGGGTAAGAACCTTGGTGGTCTCCTGGAAAGAGGCCGCGGAGATGAAGGACTCGGTGGAGAGCGCCGCCTTGGTGATCCCCAGCATCAGCGGCTCGCCCACGGCGGGCTGTTTCCCTTCCGCCGCCACCCGGCGGTTTTCCCTTTCAAACTCCGAACGCTCCACCTGATCATCGAGCAGGAACCTGGTATCGCCCACCTCGGTGATGCGAATCCGCCTCAGCATCTGGCGAACGATGGTTTCGATATGCTTGTCGTTGATCTTGACCCCCTGGAGCCGATAGACCTCCTGGACCTCGTCGACCAGATACTTGGCCAGTTCCTTTTCCCCCAGAATCCGGAGGATGTCGTGGGGGTTGCTGGAGCCGTCGACCAGAGCCTCGCCGGCCCTGACATGGTCCCCCTCGTGAACGCTGATGTGTTTTCCTTTGGGGATCAGATATTCGCGGGGTTCCCCCAGTTCGGGGATCACCAGCACCTTGCGCTTCCCTTTGGCATCCTTGCCGAAGGAAACCACCCCGTCGATCTCGGAAACCACCGCGAACTCCTTCGGCTTGCGAGCCTCGAACAGCTCCGCCACCCGAGGGAGACCGCCGGTGATGTCCTTGGTCTTGGTAGTTTCCCTGGGAATCTTGGCCAGGATCGAACCGGCATCGACCTCCGACTCCTCGGCAACCACGATGTTGGCCCCCACCGGAAGCATATAGCGGGCCGGCACCCCATTGGGAAGCTTGAGCACGTGCCCCTCGGCATCCTTCAGGGTGATACGGGGACGCCGATCGATGCCGCGCTCCTTGGATTCGATGATCACCTTCCGCGACAGGCCGGTGACATCGTCCAACTGCTCCTCCATGGTGGTCCCTTCGACGATATCGCCGTAATGGGCGATGCCGGCGATTTCGGTCAGGATCGGAATGGAGAAGGGATCCCACTCAGCCAACAGTTCTCCCGCCTTGACTTCGCCCCCTTCCGGGATCCGCAGCTTGGCGCCGTAGAGGACACCGTAACGCTCCCGCTCCCGATTGGTGGCGTCGACCACGGCGATCTCGCCGTTGCGGTTCATGACGACGTAGTTCCCCTGGCGATCCCGAACCGTGTTGAGATTGATATATTTGAGGAAGCCTTCGAACCGGGCCTCCAGGGAGGTCTGCTCGGCGCGGCTGGAGGCGGTACCGCCGATGTGGAAGGTGCGCATGGTCAGCTGGGTGCCGGGCTCGCCGATCGATTGGGCGGCGATAACCCCCACTGCCTCGCCCAGGTTCACCAGATGGCCCCGGGCCAAGTCGCGCCCATAACAGTTGGCGCAGATTCCTCGCGGGCTTTCGCAGGTCAGAACCGAGCGGATTTTGATCCGGTCGATGCCGGCCTCCTCGATTCGGACCACCGCCTCCTCGTTGATCTCCTGGTTGGCCTCGAGCAACACCGAGCCGGTCACGGGATCGAGAATGTCCTCCAGGGCGGTGCGTCCGAGGATCCTTTCTCCCAGCGGCTGGATGATCTCGCCGCCTTCGGTGAGCGAGGAAATCAGAATGCCGTTGAGGGTGTGGCAGTCCTTCTCGGTAATGATGGCATCCTGGGCGACGTCCACCAGCCGGCGGGTCAGATACCCGGAGTTGGCGGTCTTGAGCGCGGTGTCGGCCAGACCCTTGCGGGCGCCGTGGGTGGAGATGAAGTACTGGAGCACCGTCAGCCCCTCGCGGAAGTTGGCGGTGATGGGGGTTTCGATGATCTCGCCCGAAGGCTTCGCCATCAGGCCGCGCATCCCGGCCAGCTGGCGGATCTGCTGGGCGCTGCCGCGGGATCCGGAGTCGGCCATCATGTGGATGGAGTTGAAGGACGAGGTGGTGATCTCCTCCCCGGTTGGGGAAACCATCTTGTCCACACCCAGGTTTTCGAGCATGGTTTTGGCCACGTCGTCGGTGCATTTGGCCCAGATATCGATGACCTTGTTATAGCGCTCCCCGTTGGTGATCAGACCCTCGGTGTACTGGCGCTGAATCTGCTGGACCTTCTCCTCGGCCTTCTCGATAAACTCCGATTTGTTGGCGGGAATCACCATGTCGTCGAGGCAGATGGAGATCCCGGCCATGGTGGAAAAGCGGAATCCGGTCTCCTTGAGACGGTCGGCCAGGATGACCGTGTCCTTGCTGCCGGCCAGGCGGAAACTGAGGTCGATCAGCTCCGCGACCTCCTTCTTCCCCATCACCCGGTTGATATAGCGGAACGGGATCGAGCGGGGAACCACCTCCCACAGCAGGACCCGGCCGACCGTGGTCTCGATCAGTTCCGGCGCGGCATCCTTGGAGGCCGGCATGCGGACCTTGACCCCCGCCTGCAGGTCCAATTCCCCGGCGTCGTAGGCGATGCGCAATTCCTCGGGGGAAGAGAGGACATGCCCTTCCCCTCTGACCAGGGGCCGCTTGCGGGTCAGATAGTAGAGGCCGAGCACCATGTCCTGGGAGGGAACGATGATCGGCTTGCCGTTGGCCGGGGAGAGGATGTTGTTGGTGGACATCATCAACACCCGGGCCTCGATCTGGCTCTCGATGGAGAGCGGCAGATGAACCGCCATCTGGTCGCCGTCGAAGTCGGCGTTGAAGGCGGTGCAGACCAGGGGGTGGAGCTGGATCGCCTTGCCCTCGATCAGCACCGGCTCGAAAGCCTGGATGCCGAGGCGGTGCAGGGTCGGGGCGCGGTTGAGCATGACCGGGTGTTCCCGGATCACCTCCTCCAGAACGTCCCAGACCTCCGGCTTCTCCTTTTCCACCATCTTCTTGGCGCTCTTGATGGTGGCGCAGTGCTGCTGCTCGATCAGCTTGTGGTAGATGAAGGGTTTGAACAGCTCCAGGGCCATCTTCTTGGGCAGCCCGCACTGGTGCAGCTTGAGCTCGGGGCCGACCACGATGACCGAACGACTCGAATAGTCAACCCGTTTCCCCAGCAGGTTCTGGCGGAACCGCCCCCCCTTGCCCTTGAGCATGTCGGAGAGGGATTTCAGCGGGCGCTTGTTGGGGCCGGTGATGGCGCGGCCGCGACGGCCGTTGTCGAACAGAGCGTCCACCGACTCCTGCAGCATCCGCTTTTCGTTACGGATGATGACCTCCGGCGCCCGCAGCTCCAGCAGCCGCTTGAGGCGGTTGTTGCGGTTGATGACACGGCGGTAGAGGTCATTAAGGTCGGAAGTGGCAAACCGCCCGCCGTCCAGCGGCACCAGGGGACGGAGTTCCGGCGGCAGCACCGGGATCGCTTCGAGGATCATCCACTCGGGGCGGTTGCCGCTCTCCTGGAAGGCCTTGACCACCTTGAGCCGCTTGGAAACCTTCTTGCGCTTGGCGTCGCTGGCGGCTTCCGTCATCTCCAGCCGCAGGCTCTCGGCGAGTTGATCGAGATTGATTTTGGCCAGCAGTTCGCGGATCCCCTCGGCCCCCATCCCGACCCGGAACTGGCCGGCATAAGCGCTCATCAGCTCCTCGTACTTGTCGTTGCCGAGGACCTGGTTCTCGTCCACCGGCGCCGAGCCTTTGTCGAGCACCACGTAGCTCTCGAAATAGAGAATCTTCTCCAATTCCTTCAAGGTCATGTCGAGAAGGGTGGCGATCCGGGAGGGGAGGGATTTGAGGAACCAGATGTGAGCTACCGGACAGGCGAGATCAATGTGCCCCAGCCGTTCACGGCGCACCTTGCTCGGGATCACCTCGACGCCGCATTTCTCGCAGACGATGCCGCGGTGCTTCATGCGCTTGTATTTCCCGCAGTTGCACTCGTAGTCCTTGGTCGGACCGAAGATCTTGGCGCAGAACAGGCCATCCCGCTCCGGCTTGAAGGTGCGGTAGTTGATGGTCTCCGGCTTCTTCACCTCTCCGAAGGAGCGCTCCCGGATCTTCTCGGGGGAGGCCAGGGAGAGACGGATGGCGTTGAAGCTCAGGGGATCCTTGGGCTGTTCAAAAAGACTGTAGATGTCTTCCAAAGTTCATTCTCCTGTCTGATGTGAGGCCGCTTTATTCTTCTTCCTCAAGCAGCTCGACCTCAAGGCACAATGACTGCAATTCCTTGATCAGGACATTGAAGGACTCGGGCAGCCCCGCTTCCAGGGTATGTTTCCCTTTGACGATCGACTCGTACATCCGGGTCCGTCCCGCCACATCGTCCGACTTGACGGTCAGAAACTCCTGGAGGGCGTGGGCGGCGCCATAGGCCTCCATTGCCCAGACCTCCATCTCTCCGAGCCGCTGGCCGCCGAACTGCGCCTTGCCCCCAAGCGGCTGCTGGGTGACGAGGCTGTAGGGGCCGATGCTGCGGGCATGGATCTTGTCGTCGACCAGATGGTGGAGCTTCAGGATGTACATGATCCCCACCGTGACCTTTTCCTTGAAAGGCTCCCCGGTCTTGCCGTCGAAGAGGGTCATCTGCCCGGAGGCTGCGAGGCCGGAACGAGCCATCTCTTTCTTGATCTGCTGTTCGCTCACGCCCTCGAAGACCGGCGTCGCCATGGGGACCCCCATCCCCAGGCGCGTGGCCAGGGTCTCGATCTCCTCGGGGGAGAGGGTGTCGAGGAAGGCGTTGGTTTCAGGGTTCTGGTCGTAGGCTTCCTTGATCTTGTCGCGCAGCGCCTCCGGCGGAGAACAGGCGTCGAGCAGCTTCTGGATCTGCTGCCCCAAGCCGTGGGCGGCCAGCCCGAGATGGGTTTCGAGAATCTGGCCGACGTTCATACGGGAAGGAACGCCCAAGGGGTTGAGGACGATCTCGACGGGGGTGCCGTCCTCCATGAAGGGCATGTCCTCCTCGGGAAGAATCCGGGAGAGAACCCCCTTGTTGCCATGGCGCCCGGCCATCTTGTCGCCCACCGACAGCTTGCGCTTGATGGCGACATAGACCTTCACCATTTTGATGACGCCGGGCAGCAGGTCGTCCCCGTTCTTGAGCTTTTCGATCTTGTCCTCGAAAACGCCCTTGATCAGCTCCTCCCGCTCCTGAAGCCGGGTCATGATCTGGCCGACCTTGTCCTCGACCTCCGGGGCGTCGACCAGGGAGATCTCGTACCAGCGCTTGAAGGGGATGCGGTCGAGCCGCTCCGCCGTGATCGGGGTGCCCGTTTCGAGCAGAACGCCGCCCTGGGCGTCATGCAGGGGCGCCGCCGCCGCTTTTCCGATCAGCATCGGCTTCAGCTTCTTCCGAGCCGAATCGCGGATGATGCGGGTCTCGTCTTCCTGGTCCTTGAGCAGCTTCTCGATCTCGGCCCGCTCGATGTCTTCGGTGCGGCTGTCCTTGTCCGCCCCCTTGCGGGAAAAGACCCGGGCGCCGATCACCACCCCCTCGACGCCGGGCGGCACCCGCAACGAGGTGTCGCGGACATCGCCGGCCTTTTCGCCGAAGATGGCGCGCAGCAGCTTCTCCTCCGGAGAGAGCTGGGTCTCCCCCTTGGGAGTGATCTTGCCGACCAGGATATCCCCCGGCTTGACCTCGGCGCCGATGCGGATGATGCCGCTGTCGTCGAGGTTGCGCAGGGTCTCCTCGCCCAGGTTGGGGATATCGTTGGTGATCTCCTCCTTGCCGAGCTTGGTGTCGCGGGCCACGCACTCGAACTCCTCGATGTGGATCGAGGTGTAGCGGTCTTCCCGCACCAGCTTCTCGGAGATCAGGATCGAGTCCTCGAAGTTGTAGCCGCCCCAGGGCATGAAAGCGACCAGCACGTTCTGTCCCAAAGCCAGCTCCCCCCACTGGGTGGAGGGACCGTCCGCGATGATCTGGCCGCTTGCGACCCGCTGCCCGACCTTGACGATCGGCTTCTGGTTGAGACAGGTGTTCTGGTTGGAGCGGGCGAACTTGATCAGCCGGTAGATATCGACGCCGGTGCCGGTCTCGTCAATCTCCCCCTCGTCGATCTTGACGACGATGCGGGAGGAATCGACGCTCTCGACGACGCCGCTGTGGCGGCAGACCACGGCGGCGCCGGAGTCGTGGGCCACGATCCGTTCCATGCCGGTCCCGACCAGCGGGGCGTCGGTGCGCAGCAGCGGCACCGCCTGGCGCTGCATGTTGGAGCCCATCAGGGCGCGGTTGGCGTCGTCGTTCTCCAGAAACGGAATCAGCGAGGCGGCCACGGAAACCAGTTGCTTCGGCGAGACGTCCATCAACTCGATATCTTCGCGCAGCACCAGCATGAACTCGCCGTTCTTGCGGGCGTTGACGAACTCGCTGGCGAAACGCCCTTCCTCGTCGAGTACGGCGTTGGCCTGGGCGATGGCGTGACCTTCCTCCTCCAGCGCCGAGAAATACTTGATCTCATCCGTCACCTTGCCGTTGCGGACCAGGCGGTAGGGGGTCTCGACGAATCCGTACTCGTTGATCCGGGCGTAGGTGGAGAGGGAAGCGATCAGGCCGATGTTGGGGCCTTCCGGGGTCTCGATGGGGCAGACCCGGCCGTAGTGGGTGGGGTGGACGTCGCGCACCTCGAACCCGGCCCGCTCCCGGGTCAGGCCGCCCGGTCCCAGGGCCGAGAGGCGCCGCTTGTGGGTCACCTCGGAGAGCGGATTGGTCTGGTCCATGAACTGGGAAAGCTGGGAAGAACCGAAGAACTCCTTGACCACGGCCGAGACCGGCTTGGAGTTGATCAGATCATGGGGCATCAGGCTGTTGACCTCGGAGATGCTCATGCGTTCCTTGATGGCCCGCTCCATCCGCACCAGCCCGACCCGGTACTGGTTTTCGAGCAGTTCCCCGACGGCCCGTACCCGCCGGTTTCCCAGATGGTCGATGTCGTCGATGCTGCCGCGGGTGCCGTTGCGCAGATCGACCAGGTAGCGGACCACTTCCAGGATATCCTCTTTGGTCAGGGTGGTGGTCTCGATGGGGATGCTCAGCCCCAGTTTGTAATTGAGCTTGATCCTCCCCACCGCCGACAGATCGTAGCGCTCGGCGTTGAAAAACAGATTCTCGAACAGGGCCGTGGCGCTCTTGACCGTGGGGGGATCCCCCGGCCGCAGCCGCCGGTAGATCTCGATGATGGCGTCCTGGGACGATTCGATCCGATCGAGCAGCAGGGTGTCCCGCAGAAACGGGCCGACGTAGAGGTTGTCGATGAACAGGACCTTGAAGGACTTGACGCCGCGGGCCTTGAGCTCGGCCAGCTTCTCCTTGGTCAGCTCCTCGTTGCACTCCAGCAGCACCTCGCCGGTGCCCTCGTCGACGACGTCGGTGGAGGCGATCCGGCCCACCACCTCGTCCAGGCCGACGGCGATGCTTTCGATGCCCCGCTCCTCGAGCTTGCGGATCGCGGCGCGGGTGAACTTGCGGTTGGCCTTCACCAGCACCTCGCCGTCCGGGGCGACGATGTCGGCGCCGGCCTTGTACAGGAGCAGCAGGGAAGGATCGACCTTTTTCCGGAACCCCTCCCCCTCGATCAGGATCTCTTCCGTCTTGTAATAGTAGTTGAGCAGCTCCTCGGTGGAATAGCCAAGGGCCTTGAGCAGAACGGTAGCCGGCATCTTGCGGCGCCGGTCGATGCGGACAAAAAGGATGTCCTTGTGATCGAAATCGAAATCGAGCCAGGAGCCGCGGTAGGGGATCACCCTGGCGTTGAAGAGCACCTTGCCGCTGGAGTGGGTCTTGCCCTTGTCATGGTCGAAGAAAACGCCCGGCGAGCGGTGCAGCTGGCTGACGATGACCCGCTCGGTGCCGTTGATGATGAAGGTGCCGTTCTCGGTCATCAGCGGCAGTTCGCCGAAAAAAACCTCCTGCTCCTTGATGTCGCGGATCGACTGCACCCCGGTTTCGCTCTCCACATCCCAGGACACCAGTCGCACCCGAACCTTCATCGGCGAGGCGAAGGTCATCCCCCGCTGGTGGCACTCCCCCACATCGTATTTGGGAGCGCCCAGCGAGTAGGAGACATATTCCAGGGAACAGCTGCCGCTGAAATCGGTGATCGGGAATACAGAACGAAAAACCGCTTCCAGACCGATCACCTTTCTCTCCGAAGGGGAAATATCGGCCTGCAGAAAGCGTTTATAGGAATTTTTCTGTATGTCGATCAGGTTGGGAATTTCGATGATCTTTTTGATTTCAGCGAAATGCTTCCGGAACAACTGGTTATTCGCAATCGAATAAGCCATTTTTTCTCCTTTTTAAGGGAAACAAGGAAAGCAGAATAGCCAAGGCCGCATGAGGCGACCTTGGCTACAGTATGGCTTGTGGCGAAAAGGGTTATTTAAGTTCAACCGTGGCGCCGGCTTCCTCAAGCTGTTTTTTGAGTTCAGCGGCTTCGGCCTTGGGCATGGCTTCCTTGACGGTCTGGGGAGCCCCATCCACCAGGTCCTTGGCTTCCTTGAGACCGAGCCCGGTAACAGCGCGCACCACCTTGATGACGTTGATCTTTTTGTCACCCGCCGCCTTAAGAATAACATCGAAATCTTCCTTTTCCTCGACTGCGGCTTCAGCGGCAGGAGCGCCCGCCACGGCGGCGACGGCCACGGGAGCGGCCGCGGAGACGCCGAATTTTTCCTCGAGTTCTTTGACCAGGTCGGCCAGTTCGAGAACCGTCATCTTTTCGATAAATTCTACAACCTGTTCCTTGGTAATTCCAGACATGGGTGTTCCTCCATTATGCGAAACAAATTGGATGATTTTTTATCAGTTGTCCTGTTTCCGGTCCCGAATGGCTGCCAGGACCCGAACCAGCGAACCGGGTATGGCCGCCAGCACGCCGACGAAGTTGGACGCCGGAGCATTGAGGCTGCCAAGCAACTTGGCCAACAGCACCTCGCGGCTCGGCAACTGCGACAGCCTCTCGACATCGGCGGGATTATAGATCTTGCCTTCGACACACGCGGTCTTGAGCTGGAAATTTTTCTTTTCCTTGGCGAAATCGGAAAGAACCTTGGCCGCCGCCACCGGCTCACCAGCCACGATGGCAATGGCGTTAGGACCCTCAAGATAGGCTTCCAGAGGCTTCATGCCGGTACTCTGAACGGCCCGCTTCAGAAGGGTGTTTTTCCCGACCCGGTAGTCGACGCCGATATCGCGCAGCTTGCCGCGAAGTACATTGACCTCTTCAACCTTCAAGCCGCGGTAGTCGACCAGAAAAGCCGACCGGGCAGCCCCTAATTTTCCCTCGAACAGTTCGATCTGTTCCTGCTTTTGGTTTCTATTCAACGCCTGTCCTCCTTTCTGTTCATATTTGCGGGAGGGATTTCCTCCGCCCCCAGCCAAAGCAAATCGCGAGGAAGGCAGGTTTGACTGCACATCCGCCATGAGTCTCGGCAGGGTTGGTTTTTAAACGCCGCCTTCCGGCGTCCCTGCTTTCTTTGACCAAGGAGGTCCGTTTCAAATCCCTATGGCCTCTAATGAGACGATAGAGAGTTTCAACCCGATAACTATTTCACCAGCGTCTGCAGCGCCAGAACGTCCACCGGAACCCCGGGGCCCATGGTGCTGCAGAGGAAGATCTTCTTCATATAGGTTCCCTTGGAAGTGGCAGGCTTGGCCTTGACCAGGGCTTCCAGAAGAGCCAGGATGTTCTCCTTGAGATGGTCGCCGGAGAAGGAAACCTTCCCGACCGGGGCATGGACGATGCCGGTCTTTTCGGCGCGGTATTCCACCTTCCCGGATTTGGCCTCCCGGACCGCCTTGCCCACTTCGAAGGTCACGGTACCGACCTTGGGGTTGGGCATCAGTCCGCGGGGCCCGAGGAGCTTGCCAATCTTCCCGACCACCCCCATCATGTCGGGAGTGGCGATGGCGGCGTCGAAATCGAACCATCCCCCCTTGATCTTTTCCACCAGGTCGTCGCCGCCGACATGATCGGCCCCTGCTTCGGAAGCTTCCTGGGCCTTCTCTCCCTTGGCGAATACCAGCACCCGCACCTGTTTCCCGAGCCCCTTGGGCAACACCACCGCGCCGCGCACCATCTGATCGGCCTTGCGCGGATCGACGCCAAGACGGACAACGATTTCCACGGTTTCGTCAAACTTGGCGTGTTTGACCTCTTTCACCAGGTCAATGGCTGCTTCCACCGGATAGAGGACGGTCCTGTCAACCTTGGCTTTTGCCTCTTTATGCTTTCTGGACTTGAGCATCTTGCACCCCGAAAAGATTAGCTTGTTACTCGATCACCAGCCCCATGCTGCGGGCGGTGCCGGCAATGGTCCTGGTCGCCCCCTCGATATCGACGGCATTCAGGTCGGGCATCTTGAGCCTGGCAATTTCTTCCACCTGGGCCTGGGTCACCTTCCCCACCTTGTTGCGGTTCGGCACCCCGGAGCCCTTTTCAATTTTGGCCGCCTTGAGCAGCAGAACCGCTGCGGGAGGGGTCTTGGTGATAAAGGTGAAGGAACGGTCCGCGAAAACGGTGATCACCACCGGGATAATCATCCCTTCCTGGCTCTGGGTCCTGGCATTGAAGGTCTTGCAGAACTCCATGATGTTGACCCCATGCTGCCCCAGCGCGGGCCCGACCGGAGGGGAGGGATTGGCCTTCCCCGCCGGAATCTGCAATTTGATCGATCCAATAATCTTTTTGGCCATCTGCCACTCCTTGCCCTGGTATTAATGCTTTTACCCAGCTGTCAAAAACTGGATTCAGTTGATCTTCTCGACCTGAATGAACTCCAGTTCAACCGGCGACACCCGCCCGAAGATGCTGACCATCGCCTTCAGTTTCCCCTTTTCGGGCTTCACATCCTCGACCACCCCGGTGAAATTGATGAATGGCCCCTCCACCACCCGGATCGTCTCCCCCACCTCGAATTCAACCTTGGGCTTGGGCTTTTCCACGCCCTCGGCAATCCGCGAGGTGATCTTCTGAACCTCCTCTTCGGTGATGGGCATGGGCTGGACACCGCCCCCCACGAAACCGGTCACCTTGGGGATATTCTTGACGATATGCCAGGTCTCGTTGTTGAGCTCCATCTGAACCAGGATGTAGCCGGGGAAGAACTTGCGGGACGAGGTCTTCCTCTCCCCCTTTTTCAGCTCGATGACGTTTTCCGAAGGGATCAGGATCTCACCGAAAAATTCCTGCACGCCCAGGGAACGGATGCGTTCCTCCAGGTTGAGCTTGACCCTGTTTTCATATCCCGAATAGGTATGAACACCGTACCACCTCATGGCCATGGGAAAAACCTTCCTCGGCTATCTCAGAAGCAGCCGGATCATCGCCGACAAACCGTAATCAACCATCCAAAGGAACAGGGCGACGAACAGCACCAGAAGAATCACCACCTGGGTGGAAGCCAAGGTCTCCTTGTTGCTGGGCCATGAAACCTTCTTCAGTTCACTTTTGACCTGGGCGAGAAAGTCCGTCGTTTTTTCGAACACGCCTTGCCCCATTCAATCGACTGCGCCACAAAAAATGGCAGGCCAGAAGGGACTCGAACCCCCAGCCCCCGGTTTTGGAGACCGGTGCTCTACCAATTGAGCTACTGGCCTGCATC
>JAFGOW010000042.1 GCA_016926265.1 Deltaproteobacteria bacterium
CACCACGTCGAGGGTGGTGAGCAGCATCATGGCCAGGATGGCGGCGGCGGCGATCCAGTTGACCTTGGCGGCGGCGGCGTTGATCCTCTTTTCGATCCGATGCATGGCGATATTATCTTGGCGCCGGATTGCAAGGGGGCCGGCCGGCGACCAGCCCCCTTGCAATACTTCACGGTTTAGTGGGTTTGTGGAGCAGTTTTTGGAGTTCGGCCACCGCCTGGTCGCCGGGGAGCCCCTTGGCGTTGGCCTGCTGGCGGTATTCATCGATGATCGGTTTCACGGCCGCGACCCATCTTTGGCTCTCCGCGGCGGTCAGCGGGATGATTTTGTTCTCCTGGCCCAGGGAGTAGCTTTTCCCTTCTTCATCGAGGCGGTCCCATTCGGTGCCGTGTTTGCCGATCCATTCCCGGTTCAGGTCGTCGAAAACCTTTTTGATGTCTTCCGGAAGGGCGTTCCACTTGTCGCGGTTCATGACCACGAACATGGCGGTGGTGTAGCCGATGGCGGGGCAGTCGGTGGTTGCTTTGATGACCTCGGCCTGTTTCCATCCTTTGAGGGTCTCGATGGGGGTGAAGGTGCCGTTGACGACCCCCTTCTGGAGCGCTTCGTAGGTTTCTCCCTGGGGCATGGCCACCGGGATGGCGCCCAGCGCCTGGGTCACCTTGGCGCTGAAGCCGGTGGAGCGGATCTTCATGCCCTTGAGATCCTCCATTCTGGAAACCGGGGTTTTGGTGTGGAGCAGGCCCGGCCCATGGGCGTGGAGGTAGAGTACCTTGACGTCGGCAAGTTCCTTCGGATTCATGACCCGGAAGAAATCATTGGCGGTCTGGGTGGCTGCATGGCCGGAGGGATAGCCCATCGGCAGGTCGAGCGCTTCCATGACCGGGAACCGCCCCCGGGTGTAGGCGAAACAGGACATGCCGATATCGGAGATGCCGTTCACGACACCGTCGTAGCAGTCCGCGGCCGGGGTCAGGGTGCCGCCGGGGAAGGTGTCGATGACGACCCGGCCGCCGGTTCTTTTTTCCACCTCCTTGGCCCAGGCCATGGCGGTAGCGGCCTGACCGTGGGCGGGGGGGAAGAAGATGCTGTAGCTCAGCCGCAGCGGTTTCTCGGCCGCGAAGCCGACGCCCACCGGAGGGAGCGTCAGCAGCAGGAGGGCCAGGGGGAGGATGGCGGATGTGACGACTCTTTTCATGGCGCACCTCTCGTTGTCTGGGGTTGGTTTTGCTTCCAGGCGGGTTTTCCTCGGCGCCGATCATGAGAAGGTCGGCGCTTTTCGGGTTAAAAATTTCATGATTTTACGGCAGGAGGATCGGGATTGCAAGGGACATGTGCCACGGGGGCAAAAGAGCGGGGGATCGGCCCCAAAACCTGCTTGGCGGGTTAGGGCCGGGAAGCGGCGGGGCGCTGCGGGCATCAAGAGGGTTGGGCTAGCTGTTTTTTCCCGATTCCAATTCCCGTGCCAGCCGTCCCAGGGTGGCGATGGTCGCTTCCATTTTTTCCGAGTAGAAGCCGGCGTTGAGCCTCACGAAGTTGCGGTATTTGCCGGTGGCGGAGAAGAGCGGTCCCGGCGCGATGCTGATGCCGTGGCGGTGGGCCAGATCGAAGAGCTGGATCGAGTCGACTTTCTCGGGCATCTCCAGCCACAGCACGAATCCCCCCTTGGGGTGGGTGACCCGGGTCCCCTCCGGGAACTGGCGCCCGATGGCATCGGCCATCTGGGCGACTTTGCGGGCGTAGACCCGGCGGATGCTGCGCAGATGGTGGTCATAGCCGCCGTTGGCGAGAAACTCGGCGATGGCCAGTTGCGGCGGCGTCGCGGTGGCGATGTTGGTCAGCATTTTGCCCCGTTCGATTTCTTCCTGGAAGCGTCCCGGCGCGATCCAGCCGACCCGATAGCCCGGCGCCAGGGTTTTGGAGAAGGAGGAGCAGAGCAGGACGTTGCCGCCGCGGTCGAAGGCCTTGGCCACGGTCGGGCGGCGGTCGCTGAAGGAGAGATCGCCGTAGATGTCGTCCTCGATCAGCGGAATGCCGTGGTGCTCCAGCAGAGCCACTAGGCGCCGTTTGTCGGTGTCGCTCATGGAACCGCCGCAGGGATTGTTGAAGTTGGTCAGGACCAGGCAGGCCTTGACCTCGCCGCGGTGGTTGTCGAGGGCGTATTCGAGGGCGTCGAGGCTCATGCCGGTCAGCGGCGAGGTCGGAATCTCCAGGGTCTTCAGGCCCAGATCCTCGATCATCTGGAGGAAATTGAAATAAACCGGGGACTGGATCGCCACCGTGTCGCCGGGGCGGCACAGGGCGCGCAGCGACAGCACCACCGCTTCGACGCAGCCGGAGGTGATGATGATCTGATCCGGGCGCAGCGCGCAGCCGGTCACCAGCATGCGTTGGGCGATCTGCTTGCGGAGCCGCTCGCAGCCGGGCGGGATCTCGTAGCCGATGGACGAAAGCCGGAAGCGGCGGGTTTCCGTGGCCAGCATCCGGTTGAGCTTGTCGATGGGGAGCAGATCGGGGTTGGGAAAGGCGATGCCGAGCTGGACCAGCGCCGGATCGAGCAGGTCGTGCATCACCATGCGGTAGATGCGGCTGATGCTGACCTCGGTGGGGTTGATGGCTGGAGGGTCGACGACCGGTTCCTCCGGTGTCTCCGGCAGCCGGGCGCAGACATAATAGCCCGACTGGGGCCGGGCCTCGATGAGGCGGCGGTCCTCAAGCAGGGCATAGGCCTCTTTGACGGTGTTGAGGCTGACCTGAAACTGACGGCTCAAGGCCCGGATCGACGGCACCCGGTCGCCGGGGCGGAAGGTGCCTTTTTCGACCAAAGCGGCGACCTCTCCGGCCAGCTGTTCGTAGAGGGGGAGTTCGGCGGCGGGCATGGGGTTTAGGGGACGCATGGCGCCATCCTATTCTCAGGAGCAGGAGAACGACAGGCACAGTTCGGGTTGGCGGCGACGGTTACAGTTTTTTGTACCGTAAACTGTAACGGTTACAAAAGCAAGAGGCTGTATCTGTTTTTTAGCCTTTCTTAAAGTTATTCTGTCGGCAAGCGAGGAAAAGCCGGGAGGTTAAGATGGAAATCCTGTTGCGCAAAGGGGAGTTGCTGATTTTGGAAGGGAGCCGCCGCGGACGGTTGGTGCGGTGCGGCGACGGCATTCTCTGGATCACCCAGGAAGGGGATCGGCGCGATCACCTGCTGCGGCGGGGGGGAAGCTTCGCATCGGCCCTGGTAGGACGGATCGTGGTGTCGGCCCTGAGCGATTGCCGCCTGACCCTGCTTCGAAACGATCCGGTGGCGGCCGGAAAGGGAATTCGCATCCCGCGCCTGGAGGTTTCAGGCGACGGTTTTTAAAATCGGAATTCTTCCGAAAAACATCTGGCCGACGGTGTCGGCGGGCCGGTTTTTGCCGCCGCGATCGACCTCGCCGATCTATGGCCGTACCGGTCACCCCCTCCCCCGGAAAGGTTAGACGCTTTCCTTTATTTTCGCTGTCCTTCCTCCTGATCTTCCCCGAAATCGCCTTTCGCGTTCTGCCCCATGGTTCGATTTTTCCTTCCTTTTTCCCTCCTTGTCCTTGACGTATGGGAAGGGGGTGTTGTATACAGGAAAACCGGCTTTGGGCTGAGGCCGTTTCGCGGCGGGAGATGCTGCCGAGGGCGCCGCCGGCGAAGTCCTTCTCAAAAGCAGAATTTCTGCTCCCATCCGATTGCCGATCTCCTGCCTATTCCATCTTTATAGGAGGCGTTTTCATGCCTTATACCCGTTTTCTGCGCACCGATCACATCGTAACCAACCTTCAGGCGAACACCCTCGAAGAGGCCATCGCCGAGATCATCCAGACCACCACCGGCAAGGACCCGGATCTCGATACCCAGGCTCTTATCGACAGCGTCATGGCGCGGGAACGGATGCGCAGCACCGGCATCGGCAACGGGACCGCGCTGCCCCATGCCCAAACCGAGGCGGCCCGCCGCCCCATGGTTCTCATCGGCCGCTCCCAAAAGGGGATTCCGTCCGGGGGAGAGGGCGGCCCTCCGATCCAACTGGTTTTTGTGGTCCTGACCAAGGGGAACCTGACTTTCCGGTTGCTGGCGGGGCTGCGTACCATCCTGGAAGGTTCCGTGCTGCGGGAAACCCTTTTGAAGGCCGAAAATGCGGAGCAGATGGTCAAGGCGTTGTCGCACCGCAAGGGTGTGGTCCATGAGCTGGAGGAGGTTTTTTCCAATCCCGACAAGGACTCCTCCGCGGGTGAAAAGGATCGCCTGAAATGGGGAGCAGGGAAGGGCTGGGACCTCTTTCTGAACAACCCGATCATGCGGGATTTCGCTTTTTTCCTTGGGCAATTGCGGGTTTCCTCGACGCTCTGGAAAAAACTGCTGATGCTGACGGTGTCCTCCGGGGTGGTCGGCGGGGCCGGGGCGATCCTCTTCAACTGGACCATGGATGTCAGCGCCAAGAGCTTCGAAGGCCTGGCCGACGCCATGCCCTACTGGTGGATGGTTGGGTTGGTACCGGCCCTGGGGGGGCTGCTGTGCGGTCTCGTCAAATATTTCGGCGGCCTTTCCTTCGACATCCCCTGCGCCACCGACGGTTACGTCGAGTGCGTCCAGCATGACGGGGCCGTCAAACCGAAGGTCCCTTTTCTGCTGATCGTCGCCGCCTCCATCACCATCGGCTCGGGGGGGAGCTGCGGCCGCGAATGTCCCACCGCCTACATCGGTTCCGGTCTGGGAGCCATCGCCGCCCGCTTTCTGCTGTTTCTGCGCCTGGACAAACTGCTCAAGATCAAACTGGGCCGCCGCGATTTCCGGCTGCTGGCCATCTGCGGGGCCTCCGCCGGCCTGTCCGCGATCTTCCGGTCGCCGGTGGGGGCGGCGCTGTTTGTCTGCGAGGTGCTGTACGAACACGGCATGGAGACCAAGAGCATCCTGCCGGCGCTGCTCTCTTCCTGCATCTCGTTCCTGGTCTTCTCTTCGGTGTACGGCTTCGAGCCCCTGTTCCGCATGCAGTCGGCCTGGCAGTTCAACTTCTACAACCTGCTGTTCGCGGTTTTTTTGGGGATCGGTAGCGCGGTGATCGGCTGGTTCTACGTCCGGTTCTTCTACAAGGTGTTCCACATCGCCCGTTCTTCCCCCTGGCCCGACTGGATCAAGCCGGCCATCGGCGGGCTGCTGCACGGCGGCCTGATCGTGATGGTGGGGATGGAACTGTGGGGTCTGGGCTACGGAGCCATGCAGAAAGCCGTTGAGGGCCATTACGGCCTGTGGTTTCTGCTGATCCTCTGTATCGGCAAGATCATCGGCACCGCCTTCACCGTGGCCAGTGGCGGCAGCGGCGGGGTATTGGCGCCGAGCCTCTACATCGGCTGCATGCTGGGCGGCTTCATGGGGATGCTGTTCGAGTCCTGGTTCCCGAGTGGCACCTCCATCGGGGTCTACGCTGTGATCGGGATGGCTTCCCTTTTCTCCGCCGTGGGCAAGGTGCCGTTTTCGCTGCCGATCCTGCTCATGGAGGCGACTCGCAACTTCACGCTGATTGTCCCCATTTTCATCGGCAGCGCGGTGGGTTACGCCCTGTCCGGTCCCTTCAAGATCTATGAAAGCCAGGAACCCTATCCCACCGGCAATATGGCGGGCGGCTTCAATGCCCTGGGCGAGACCGAGGCCGATTTGCTGGCCCCGTTCCCGGTTTCGGCCGCCATGGTCGAGAAGCTGGATGTCATCGACGAAGGAACCCCGGTGTCGGGTATTCTGCGCCAGTTCAAGGAGAGTGATCACATCTTCTTTCCCGTGCGGGGAGGGGATGGCAGCTACAAAGGGAGTATCACCCTTGAGCAGATGAAGTCGCTGCTTTTGGAAGAGGAAGTCGATCAGTTCATCATTGCCGCCGATGTGGCCGACCGCAGCCATCCAGTGGTGACCCCCGGCCTGAGTCTGGGGGAAGTGCTCCCTCATTTTCAGCAGGAGGGGATCCGTTACCTTCCCGTCGTGGACGAAAAAAACATGCTGGTCGGTCTTCTGGATCGCCGGGAGGTGCTGCGGCTGTTGAAACGCCAGATCCTCGATCGCACCGCCGGCGTGGAGTACATGGGGAATTCCCCCTGGAAGAAGGGAATTGACGCCTCATGACGTTTTTTTGGACTGCCGGAAGCGCCACGGGGATTTCCACGGGGCGATGAGAACGTTGAAATTCCGGGTCTTTTTGTGATTATTAATAATCGGATTTATAATTTTTGAGTTTGGCCATATCTTTGCATAAAGAACCCAGCGAGGAAAAAATCGTTAAAAATTCAAAAATTTTTTTTTGGTATACTGTTTACTGCCGACTGAATAGTCTGAGCCTTGAGCTTTGTTATTTTCGTCAACTGGATAAAAAAGGAGAACGATTCATGAAAAGGAACAGATGTTTGGCGACCTTGCTGGGAGTTTTTGTTGCCGCCATGGTGGTAGGCGTTCCCTCTTCCTGGGCCGAGACGGCTATCGAGAAGGTCACCAAATATGCCAACACCAAGCTGATCCCAATGGCTGCCGAAAAGATTTTTGTGGACGCCGTAAAGGCCGAAAATGCCAAAAATAAAACCCTCGATCAGATCATGAGGATCGACGACAAATGGCAAAGCGTCTCCGGAACGGACGATTTCATTCGCGCCATGCTGGCCAATCCGGTCAGCAAGCATCTGATGGCGATCCGGGATAAATACCCGTTCCTTCGCGAGATGTTCCTGGTGGACAACCAGGGGGCCAACATCGCCGTCTCCGAAAAGACCTCCGACTACTGGCAGGGGGACGAGGCCAAGTTCAAAAAAGCCTTCGACAAAGGGGTGGGATCGGTGTTTGTCGATGACGTCAAATTCGACCGCAGCACCAAATCGTTTTTGGCCCATGTCTCGGTGCCGGTCCTCGAAGGGGATACCGCCCTGGGAGTGCTCATCTTTGGTGTCGACATGGACAAATTTTGGCTCATTCCCGCCGACCAGCTGAAATAAACGCGGTTCCGGGTTCCCGGTCCGGCCCCGGATAAAGATAACAAGGCCGGGATAGTCACCGCAAAGGGGGTTGGAAACTCATTCCAGCCCCCTTTGCCGTTGTTTTTTTACGGCAGGGCCTGCCGGTCGGAATCGGGGGAATGGCGCCGGATGTATTCCATCAGCTCCGGCTCGGGAACCGGGGAGGAAAAATAGAAGCCCTGGTGGAAACGGCAGCCCAGGGTGTCGAGGAGGGTTTTCTGACCCTCGGTTTCGACCCCTTCGGCGACCACATCCATGTTGAAGGTGTCGGCGAGATGGGTCATGGCCTTGACCAGTTCCAGTGATTTTTCATCGGTTTCCATCTTCTGGATGAAGCTCATGTCGATCTTCAGGGTGTCGGCGGCGAACCGCCCCAGATAATCGAGAGAGGAATAGCCGGTGCCGAAATCATCGATACTGATCGCCACCCCCAGGATCTTGAGCTGCTCCAGCTTGACGGCGGTATCCCTGGCGTTTTTCATCAGCGCGGTTTCGGTGATTTCGAGCTTCAGGAGATGGGGAGGCATCTGGGTGCGGTAGAGGATCGTTTTCAGCTGTTTGAGAAAACCTTCCTGGGCGAATTGCTTGCCGCAGACGTTGACCGACAGCTCCAGCTCCCGTTCCGCCAAACCGGATGCGGTCCAGAAGCGGCAGGCCCGTTCCAGGACGAATTCCCCCAGGGCAACGATCTGGCCCGATTCCTCCGCGATGGGGATGAATTCGGCCGGGTTGATCGGCCCATGGGCACGACTGTTCCAGCGCAGCAGAGCCTCGAAACCGTAAAGACCGTTATCGCGGGCATCCATGATCGGCTGGTAGACCAGGGTGAACTCCCCTCTGAAGAGAGCGCCCCGCAGGTTGCGGTTGATGGCGATTCGGCGCAGCTGTTGTTCCCGGAGCGGCTGGTCGTAGGGGATGATGTGGTCTGCTTCCGACCTTTTGGCGACATGGTGGGCCGCGGTGGCGCGGTTCAAAAGCTGGTCGGCGTTCTCTTCCTGTGGGGTTTGCCAGGCCAGCCCAAAGGAGAAGGAAACTTCGATCTGCTCCCGCTCGAGTTGAAAACGGTTGTTGAGGGCATCCCGGATCCGGTTGCCGAGCTCCAGGGCTTCCTGGAAAGAGGCGGCCGGGCCTATCGCCGCAAAGTGATCGCCTCCGACCCGGTAGGCCTTCCCCGTGGTTTCCTGTATGCTTTTCAACCTTTCGGCGACTTGGATCAGCAGGGCGTCTCCCATGGAAAAGCCGTAGATATGGTTGATGTCCTTGAAATGGTCGATGTCGAAAAAAAGCAGGGCGAGAGGACCGCGACCGGGGTTTCCCAGCCACTCGTGAAGGTCTTTGAGACAGCCACGTCGGTTTCCCAGGGAGGTCAGGGGATCGTGGTAGGCTTTGAACTCCATCTGCCGGTTGGCCTCCGCCTCCGCTTCCCGCAGGGTGAGCAGGTCGCTGATATCCTGACAGAATCCTTCCAGGACCGGCGCTCCGTTGGATCGCGTCGCCCGGCGCATGTTGAGGCTGATCCAACAGCGGCTGCCGTCGGGGCGCTTGAATTCCAGCTCCTCGTTGATGATCTTCCCGTCCCTCCGGATGCGCGCCAGGAATTGGCTGCGCCGCTCCGGATTGGCGTAGAGCTGATCCCGGATGCTGGTGACGCCGGAAAGAAGCGCCTCGCGGCTGGGGTAGCCGAGTATTTCGGCCATCTTGCCGTTGGCCTCCAGGTAGCGGCCCCCCTCATCGAGGGTGGATGTGAAGATCCCCAGCGGCGCCTCCTCGACCAGGGACCGGAGCCGGCTTTCCTGACGGCTGATGGTGCGGAGGCTTTTCTGGAGTTTTCTTTTCAGCCATTGGGCGTTCAGGAAAAAGAGCAGCATCGCGACACCGCTGAGAACCAGGGTCAGACGCAGGAAACGGAGCCGTTCCGTGGTGATGAGAGGGTTTTTCAGCCACAATTTTCGCAACTCCTCGATCTGGGAACGAGGGATGTCGGCCAGAGTTTTGGCGAGGATGGCGTGGAGAACCGGCTGCCGGGCGCCGGTGGCGAAGCAGACCGGGAAGAGAATCCCCTCGTCGTTGACCACCTGCAGATTGGGCAGCCCTTCCCGGTCGATGAAGTGGGATGCGGAGGCGAGGTTGGCCACCATCGCGTCGACCACCCCGAAACTCACGTCCCAGAGCCCTTTGCGGATGGTTTCCACCTCCACGATCTCGAAAAAACCGGGAAATCGGTCGTTGAGCAGTTCCGCCGCCGGCCCTTGTTTTACCGCGACCCTCATCCCCCGGAAATCCGACAGACTTGTTTTTTCCTTGAGCCCTTTCCGGGCGATGACGGCAAGGGGGATATCAATATAGGGTGGAGTGAAAAGGGTGTACTTGTTGCGCCGCGGGGTGTTCACGAAAGCGGGCACGATGACGGCCCGCCCGGACCGGAGTTCGCTTTCAATCTCGGTTGAGCTGCCGACCCGTTTTCTGGCGAAGGTCAGGCCGAGCCGCTTTTCCATCCGGCTCAGCAGTTCGACGGCCAGTCCCTGGGTTTGCCCATCGGAGGCGGGATACAGCAAGGGGGGGAAGTTCTGGTCGAAAAGGACCACCACCTCCCGATGGTGACGTTCCAGCCATTCCTCTTCGTTGCCGGTCAGTGTCAGAAAAATGGTATGGGCCGGCATGGCCGTGAAAAAAAAGACAGAAAAATGATCGGGAGGATTTTCCGCATCATGGTTGAAGTGCCCTCGGGAACGGAAAACAGGTTTATGGGTGATGGTTGTTGGGGCTGGCCCTGTAAAAACCGGCCCTCCCCAGAGGCCGCCGCCGGGAGAGGGATTTGTCGGATTGGTAGCGGCCGTTTCACGGCAAGTCTGGAAGGTGGAGGTTTTCCGCCGAAAAAGCTTTCAGTCTGCCATCGCTTTTATCTATAGTTTACCCCGGTTTCCCGCGGAGAAAGGAGCTTCTGAAAAATTTGGGGATCACGGCCGTGGCGACCCGAAGTCATTTCTCCGGTTCCGATCCTTGTGGTGAAAATGCACGCTGCTGATGAAAAAAAACTCCGGGGGGAGGGGTGGGGCTGGCCGCCGGGAACAGCCGGAGAGGGTGCAAAAAGATTTGAAATCGCATAAAAAAGGCCCCCCAGTGAAGGAGGGAAAACACTGGGGGGCGACCGAAGAAAGGCATTCCTTTTTTTTAAGGAATGCTTTCCTATAGGCATTTGCAATATATGGGCCTGAAAGGCGGCATTTTCCCTATCCGATGTGGATTTTGTCGCTTCCGTGAGCTCCGTGTCCGAGGCGAATGGAAGGTTTCCAGAAGTTTTTTTGATGGAGAAGATATTGCAAAATCACAGTTTGGAATTTAAAGCGGAGAGGCTTCGAGTCTTTTCCCGCAGGGTCGCGATATGAAACATGGATATGGGGTTGCGGGGGTCTCCCTGGGAGCGGCCCTGCTGTTCTGGATGACGGATGCCGTCCTCGATCTGGGCCTATCGGGAGGAGAGCCGTTTCCGGGGTGGCTGATCGCCGATCCCTCCCCCCGGGGACTGCTCCAGCGGCTGGCCGGCTCCCTGCTGTTTTCGGTTCTCGGTTTCCTCGCGGCCCAAACGATGTTCCGGTGTCGCCGGGCGGAGGCGGAAATCGGACGCCTGAACGCCGTTCTGACCGGCGCCCGGTCTGTCCACCACCTGCTTAATCGGGAAACCGACCCCAGGCGGTTGCTCCATGGCCTCTGCCGCCATCTTCACGATTCCCTCGGCTATCCCCAGGTCTTTCTGGCGCTGCTGGACCCTTCCGGATCGTCGTTCCTGGAAGTGGTCGCCGTCGGTCCGGGAAGGGCCTCGCTTGAGGACCGCGCCCCCGCTGAACCTCTTTCCCCCTGTTTCCGTCGGATTCTGGAGGGAAACGAAGCGGTCTTCATTGAAAACGCCGCCCGGCAATGCGGCGATTGTCTTTTCAGCTGCCACCTGGCCGGTCAGGGAGCTTTTTGTGCTCCCCTGATCCACGGCGGCAGGAAGCTGGGGGTTATCGCCGTTTCGATCTCGGCGGAGCCCGGCCGGCGCCGCGAATCCTTCGCCCTTTTCAAGGAACTGGCGGAGGAGATCGCTTTCGGGCTGGGCCAGGCCTCCGAGCGGGAGCGGGCGCGGCTGCAATCGCAGATTCTCGATGAAATCCGCGATCTGGTGACCATCACCGACCTCGACGGGATCATCCTCAACATCAGCCGGGCCGGCGTTCATGCCTTGAAACGCGAGCCACAAGAACTGATCGGGAAACCGACCGCCTTTTTCGGGGATGCGTCGCAGGGCGACGTCCACCGGGAGATCATCGCGCGCACCCGCGGCGACGGCGAATGGAAGGGGGAAATCGTCTGCCGCGCCGCCGACGGCGCGGAAATGATTCTGGATTACCGCACCTGGCTGGTCCGCGATGACGATGGGCATCCCCGTTATCTGGCCGGCGTTGGCCGGGACATCACCGCGCGCAAGCGGATGGAATCCGATCTGGCCGAGTCGCGACGTGAAATGAAGATCCTGCTCGACAACCTGCCGGGAATGGCTTATCGCTGCCGCAACGATGCCGACTGGGGAATGATTTTCATCAGCGACGGCTGCCGGACGCTGACCGGTTACGAGCCGGAGGAGCTGCTGGCCGGGAGGTCGGTGACCTACGAAAGGATCATCTGTTCCGGAGATCGGAACCGGGTCTGGGTTGAGATCCAGCAGGCGATCCGTTGCGGGCGCCCCTTCCAGATCGAATACCGCATCCAATGCAAGGACGGGCAGGAGCGGTGGGTCTGGGAGCAAGGGCGGACTGTGGCCGGGGCGGTCCCAGGGGAGGTGATTCTCGAAGGGTTGATTCTCGATATCACCGAGCGCCACCGGATTCAGGATGCCCTGGTGGAGAGCGAAGGCCGATTTCGCCGCGCCCAGCGGATTGCCCAGGTGGGGATCTGGGAATTCGATCTCAATCGGGGCATGGTTTTCGCCTCGGAGGAGGCGCGGGACATCTACGGGCTCAACGAGAAGCAGGAATGGACCATCCCCGAAGTCCAGAAACGGCCGCTGCCGGAGTACCGTCCGATGCTGGATCGGGCCATGAAGGCTCTTGTGGAAGAGGGAAAGCCCTATGAAGTCGATTTCAAGATCCGGCGTCCGACCGACGACGCCGTAGTCGCTATCCATTCCGTGGCCGAATACGATTCCCGGCGCCGGCGGGTGCTCGGCGCTCTGCGGGATGTGACCCGCCAGAAGGAAGCGGAAAGCCGGCTTCACCAGACCACAGCCACCCTGGAAGCGCTGTACCGGGCCTCCCCCCTGCCCTTGATCGGCCTGGACCCGGAAGGGCTGGTGACCCACTGGAGCCGGGCCGCCGAGGAGATGTTCGGATGGAAAGAGGCGGCGGTGGCGGGGCGGCCGTTGCCGATCATATCGCCAGAAAAGGAGCAGGACGCCGAGGAAATCCGCCGCCGGCTGTTTTCGGGGGAATTCCTCGCCGGCGTGGAGTATGACCCCGTCCGCCGGGACGGGATTCGTGTTCCCTCGCTGCTCTTTGCCGCCCCGGTCCGGGATTCCGAAAACCGGATCAGCGGCACCGTGTCGGTCCTGATGGACCTCACCGAACAGAAGAAACTTCAGAGACGGCTGGCTTTTCTCGCCTATCACGATTCCCTGACGGGGCTTTCCAACCGTGGCCATCTCAAGGAACGCTTCAACCAGGAGATGGCGCGGGCCCACCGGACCAAGACCCGAATCGCCCTCTGCCTCATCGATCTCGACCGCTTCAAGCTGGTCAACGACACCTTCGGCCATCCGAGCGGCGACGAACTGCTTTGCCAGGTGGCGATCCGTCTCCGTGGCTTCATCCGGGGCACCGACCTGGTGTGCCGCCCCGGCGGGGATGAATTTCTGATCATGCTGACCGATGTCAAGGATCTGGACGGGTTGACGGCGGCGATTCGAAAGATCCAGAGCCTCTTCGCCGAGCCGTTCCTGCTCGAAGGGAGTTCCTACAAGGTTTCGGCGAGCATCGGCATCAGCGTTTTCCCCGATGACGGGGCCAACATCCACCAGCTCTTCAAAAACGCCGACAACGCCATGTACCACGCCAAGGAGCTGGGGAACAACAGCTTCCAGTTTTACCGGGAGGAGATGGATGGCAGGGTCCGGGACCGGATGCTGCTGGAAAACGGCCTCCGGCACGCCCTCGTCAACGAGGAGATGACCCTCCATTACCAACCCCTGATCGATTTTGCGGCCGGCAAGGTGGTGGGGGCCGAGGCCCTGCTGCGCTGGTCCCATCCCAAACTGGGAAAGGTGCCCCCGGATCAGTTTATCCCCGTCGCCGAGGATACCGGGATGATCGTCGCCCTTGGCCAGTGGGTGATCGGGGAGGCCTGCCGGCAGTTGAAGAGGTGGCGTGAAAACGGCATCGAAGACCTGTTCCTGGCGGTCAACATCTCCACCGTGCAGCTTTTCGATGATCGTTTTATCGAAGGGGTGGCGCGGGAGCTGAGCCGCAACCTGCCGGCGGAGGGACGGCTTGCCTTCGAACTGACCGAATCGGTCTTCATGAAGGACCAGAAGATGTTCCGGGAACGGATTTTGAGTCTCAAGGGGATGGGGATCGCCATCTATCTGGATGATTTCGGGACCGGCTATTCCAGCCTCAGTTACCTCAAGATGTTCGAGATCGACAAGTTGAAAATCGACAAATCCTTCGTGCGCGACATCGCCCATGACGCCAACGACCTGACTCTGGTCGCGGCCATGATTCAGATGGCCCACAATCTCGGCATCCGGGTGGTCGCCGAAGGGGTTGAGACGGTCGAACAGCTGGAATTGCTGCAACACAACGGGTGCGATCAGTACCAGGGTTTTCTTTCCAGCAAGGCCTTGCCGGTGGAGGAATTCGACCGGTTTCTGGCGGGCTGCAACGGCGGAGTGGCCTTTGCTCCCGTTATCGTCTCTCCCGCGCTGCCGGAGAGGGGCGGCGGTGAGGGCGCCTGAGCGGACGGGGCCGGGCCGCAAAATTTTTTTGTGGCCTATGGTTTTTTTTAAAAATGGGTATATGATTAACGGCAAGAATTAAAACCATTTCAGCCGAAATTATTTTTTCAGCAAGATTTACCCGCTCCCAGATGCAGGAAGGAGGATGAAAACATGGAAAATGAACAGGATCTCAACTTGTCCGCGGTCCAGGAATTGAAGCCGTTTTCCGGCGATTTGCATGCTGCTCTTTCCGCTCCTGCCATTCCCGCCGACCAATACGAATTGCGCATCCTTCGCTCCCTGCGCCAGATCATCCGCGCCGTGGAGGTCTATTCCCGCAAGCTCGATCACGATTTCCAGATCACCGGCCCCCAACTGGCCTGTCTGCTGGTGATCCGGGAGCGGAGCCCGATCTCCCTCACCCATCTTGCGGAATCGGTTTTCCTCAGCCCCGGCACCGTGGTCGGGATTGTCGATCGCCTGGAGGAGAAGGGGCTGGTCGAGCGCCACCGCAGCACCAAAGACCGCCGTCTGGTGGAAATCGGCATCACCGGGGAGGGGCGGGACCTCGCCGTCAAGGCGCCGTCTCCCATTCATGGCATTCTGGCTTCGGCTTTGAAAAAACTTCCGGAGCAGGAACAGGTCGCCATCGCCGAGGCTCTCGATAAGCTGGTGCGGCTGATGAACGCGGGAGGCATCGAGGCGGGACCGATTCTGGCCATCGGCTCCGTGACAGGAAATCCCTAGCGACATCCGTCCTCTTTCCCGACCGCTTCCCCAAAACCCCGATGAGGCCGCGGCGCCACCGAAAGTTTCCCGCCGACCGGTGGCGACGCTTCTGTGCGCCATGGGGGTAGCCGTGTCTGCTCCGGCCCGCGAACAGGGTAGGGACCGAGCTGGTTTCCTCTTGGGCGATCCGGATCGTCGGGAGGGAAATTGAGCTGCGTTTTTTGTCACCGGTGCGCCATCCCGCAGCCCGTTCCGGGGGATCCGATTTTTTTGTTCGGGTCATTTCGAGAAACGCCCCCGTGGTTTTTCCGCTCCTTCCAGGGGGATGGGACGCGGCGTCTGTTCCCCCTCCCGCTCTTCCCCAAAATTGGCATCAAGCTTGAACCTGTAAAAACCCCAACAGTCTGAAAAAGGCCACTTCATCGAAAGATGAAGGCGCAAAGTCACCGGTCTAAAGGGTTTCAACCCCACGACAGCGGGACCGCCGGACCATGAACCGATGCCGTCGCAACGGACGGCGTCCGCGCTCCCGCTCCAACACCCCGAGTCCCGACGGGCGGGAGCCGTCAGCATGAGTTCCATCCTTCACCTCTTTTTGTGCCGGCTCCGGTTCCCCGCCCTGGCCCTGCTGGCGGGCCTGGCCGCTGCCGCCTCCTCGCCGGCGGCGCCCGCCGCTCCGGTCCAGCTCCCCGCCGATCTCGGCGAGATCGTCTATCGAGCCAACAGCGAAAGCCCCTTTCAGGTCTTCATCGTCGCCAACAGCCACCGGAGTCCGATCACCGGCGCCAACGGCGGCCAGACCGTCCGTGCCCAGATCGAGACCTTCCGGATCGGGGAATGGCTGATCCGCCGGAACTTGATCGAACTGCTGCTCCCCGAAGGGTTTTTCGGCCGGATGGCGGGCGTCGGGGCCTCCCCCCGCGAGACGGTTCCCGCCGATGGAGAAAGCCTCGAAAGCCGGTTGGAAGACAGCCGCGTTTTCACCAACGCCGAATTGCTGCTGCACCGGAATTACGGTATCCGGCTGTGCCAGATCGAAGACCGCACCCTCTATCTTACGGTCCGGGAGCTGCTCTGCGCCGGCCTGGAGCAAGGCGCCGCCCTTTCGCCATCCTTCGGTCGGGAGTTGGAGTATCTGCAAGCGCGTCGGTCGGCCGCCATCCTGCAGGGCGCCGCGGCGGCCATCGAGGCGGAATACCGCGAGGGCCACATCGCTGCTCCCAGGGCCATGGTCACCATCGGCTTGTCCCATCTGGACGAAATCCTCCGTTTTCTCAAAAACGGCAGGATCCTGATCCCGGTCCCCGCCGGCGCCGGAGAGGAGGGGCAGGTCTTTGCCTCCGATCTGGAGCTGCTCAAGAAAGAGGTCGGGGTGACGGTCATCGTGCCCCGGATTCTGGTGGAGCGGGCGCCCAGCGAGCGCCGGAGCTGAGCTCCGGGCCGGGGCCGGACGGCTTCGGCGGTGCTCTCATGAGTACTCCGTCACCATCGGCGGGCGGCCCCTGACCGGGGAGCGGCGCCAAAAAATCCCTTCCGTTTCAATCTTTTGATGTCATTCCGGAATCCGGGCAGAGCGGTGGTCCCGCCCCTTCCGTGCCGTTGACAACCCTTTGGGAGCTGTTAGAAAGATCAGAGTGGGGGGAGGAGAGGTTTTTCCCGCTCCCATTAGAAACCCCGGCCCCCAAGGTCGGACAGCCGGGGATGATATGTTTTCATGGATTGTGGGTGCCCTTTCAAAATGTCTGAGGAAGGAGAACGCAAAATGAAACATATCATTCTGTTGACAGCCATGACGGTTCTGGCGGGGCTGCTTTCGGTCGGGACCTCGCTGGGCGCTGAAATCTCCCAGAGCGCCGCCATGGCCAAGGAAGGCGCCGCCGGCAGTGCGGTTTCCCAAAGCCTGAACCAGGATCAGATCCGCGAATTGCAGAATCTTCTCAACGACCGGGGATATGACGCCGGAATGGCCGACGGCATCATGGGGTCCCGGACCCGGGATGCCATCCTCCGTTTCCAGATGGCGGAAAACCTGACCGCGACCGGCACCCCCGATCGGGACACGCTGCGGGCGCTGGCCCCCAGCGTCGAGAAACAGCAGTTCTTCGGCCTGGCTCCGGAATTCGATGAAAAAGCCCACCAGCAGATCGAGCAGAAACCGATGGAACAACCGGTGCAGAGTCCCCCGGGATCCAAGGTGTTGAATCCGTAAGCCGTTTCGAAATCCACCCCCCCTCCAATAGGCATCCATCATTCCGGCCGGGTTGACAGCCCGGCTTTTTGATGTCTTGTCGGCGGCGTTGGGGGAGATGTCTCCCGGATCGCCCTTGGAATCCCCTTCGGGCCTGTTATTCGGGCATGACAAATCGGGACCGCGGGTGCATCATGGGATGCCTCTTCCCTGCTCGTTTTCCGCAACCGGACGAAATGCCGATGCCTGAAATAAACCGCGACCGGATCCACAACGCCGACCCGCCCCAGGAGCGCCTTGCCGGTTCCGTGGAGAGGGTCACTTTCCACAGCGGGGAGTCGGGTTTCTGCGTGCTGCGGGTCAAGGTGCGGGGGAAGCGGGAGCCGGTCACGGTGACGGGGTCGGCGGCCTCGGTGACGCCGGGGGAATTCATCGAGGCGCTGGGGAACTGGCACAACGATCTCAAATACGGCCTCCAGTTCAGGGCCCGCCAGCTCCAGGTGGTGCCTCCCAGCACCGCCGAGGGGATCGAGAAGTATCTCGGCTCGGGCATGGTCAAGGGGATCGGCCCCCATTTCGCTTCGGTGCTGGTCGGCGCCTACGGCGACTGCGTTTTCGACGTTATCGAGAACTACCCCCAGAAGCTGGCCGAGCTGCCCGGCATCGGGCCGAAGCGGATCGAGCGCATCGCCGGCGCCTGGCAGGAGCAGAAGGCGATCCGCGAGATCATGGTCTTTCTCCAGTCTCACGGCCTCGGCATCTCGCGGGCTGTGCGCATCTTCAAAACCTACGGCGACCAGGCCATCCTCAAGGTGACGGAAAACCCCTACCGGCTCGCCCTCGATATCCACGGCATCGGTTTCAAGACCGCCGACACCCTCGCCCAGCGGCTCGGCATCCCGCCCCATTCCCTGATCCGCGCCCAGGCCGGGGTGCGGCATGTGCTCCAGGAGTTCTCCGGCGAAGGGCATTGCGCCTGCGAGGCGCAGCATCTGGCTGTCTCGGCGGCGTCCCTGCTCGAGATCCCGGAAACGGTCATCGTGGAGGCCATTGAAAAAGAGCTGGAGGCGGGGAATCTGCTCCGGGAGCCGGTCAAGAATCAACCCTGCCTTTTTCTGGCCCCATTGCAGCGGGCCGAGGCGGGGGTCGCCGCCCGGCTGCTGAAACTGCTGGCGGGCGCCCCGCCGTGGGGCGTCATCGACGCCGACAAGGCGCTTCCCTGGGTGGCCCAGGAGACCGGCCTGACCCTTTCCAAATCCCAGCGGGAAGCGGTGCGGACCGTCCTCAAGAGCAAGGTATGCGTCATCACCGGCGGCCCCGGCGTCGGCAAGACCACCCTCGTCAACAGCCTGCTGCGGATCATCCGCGCCAAGCGGGTTGCCGTGCTGCTCTGCGCCCCGACGGGGCGCGCCGCCAAGCGGCTTTCGGAAACGACCTCCCTGGAGGCCAAGACCATTCACCGCACCCTGGAATTCGACCCCGCCACCCTCGGTTTCAAGCGCGGCCCCGACCATCCCCTGGCCGCCGATCTGGTGGTGCTGGACGAGGCCTCCATGGTCGATGTGGTGCTGATGAACCGGCTGCTCGGGGCGGTTCCCCCCCACGCCGCCCTGCTGCTGGTCGGCGATGTCGATCAGCTTCCCTCGGTGGGCCCCGGCGCCGTGCTTTCCGACATCATCGCCTCGGAAAGGATTCCCGTCGTGCGCCTCACCGAGATCTTCCGCCAGGCGAAAAGCTCCCGCATCATCACCAACGCCCATCGCATCAACGCCGGCGAGTTGCCGCAGAAGGCGCCTTACGGCGAGGAGAGCGACTTTTACGTCATTCCGGGGGCGACTCCGGAGGAGGTCCATGACAAGCTGCTGCAGGTGGTCACGGAGCGGATTCCGCGCCGCTTCGGATTCCATCCGCTGCGCGACATCCAGGTGCTGACCCCGATGAACCGCGGTGGCCTCGGCTCCCGCTCCCTCAACGTCGAGCTCCAGGCGCGGCTCAACCCGTCCGCCGAACCGAGGATCAGCCGCTTCGGCTCAACCTTTTCCCCCGGCGACAAGGTCATCCAGAACGTCAACAACTACGACAAGGAGACCTTCAACGGCGATATCGGCTTCATCCGCCGCATCGACCTCGAAGAAGGGGTGGCGGTCATCGACTTCGACGGCCGCGAGGTTTCCTACGAGTTCGGCGAACTGGACGAGATCGCCCTCGCCTACGCCGTCTCCATCCACAAGAGCCAGGGTTCCGAATACCCGGCGGTGGTGATTCCGCTGGCGGCCCAGCACTA
>JAFGOW010000043.1 GCA_016926265.1 Deltaproteobacteria bacterium
ACCGCCGTTTACCAGGGCGGCACCGCCCATACTGGCGAAGCGGGCGGCGAAGCCGACATCAAGGCCTATATGGCCCATGCCGAAATCGGCGTCAACATCGAGAAATTCTCGGTTCGCGTCGGCGGCCTCTACATGACCGGTGACGACGAAGCAGACAATGACGTCGAAAACTATTTCGGCATCGACACCGACAACACCATGCTCGGCTCCGTGGTCCTCTTCGAGTGCCTCGACCCGATGACCTACTACGCCTTCTACGGCCCCCAGGCAGGCCGTTATGGCGCCATGCATCTCTATGCCCATTTCGGGGTTGAACTCGACAAGAATACCGATCTCCGCGTCGGCGCCCTGTGGCTCAACGCTGCCGAAGATATCGTCTATATCGATGGCAGCGGGCAGAAAGACAACAACCTCGGTTATGAAATCAACGCCGAGCTGACCCACAAGATCACCAAGAACCTGACCTTCGCCCTGGCCGGCGGTTATCTGATCGCTGAAGACGGCGCGGATGCCTTGGCTTCCGACGGCGATTCCGACGATCTGTGGAAGGTCATCTCCATGTTCCGCTTCAAGTTCTAAGATTGTTCTTCATTCCAGGTTGAGGTACAATGAGCCGGGCTTCAGAGCCCGGCTTTTTTTATCACGCCGGGGCGGGTTTTATCCGCTCCATCCCCGGCCGGAAATTTCCGGCCCGCCACTTTTTTTCTGGAGGTTCCATCCGTGAAACGAATGATGCTGCCGGCGGCCGCCGCCCTGATCGCCCTCTGCGTCCCCGCCTTCGGCCAGATGGCCGCCGAGGTGGGCAAAGATTTCCAGCCGGTTTCCGGCTATGTGGTGACGCCGATGCAGGGGGACTACCTGATCGATCTCGACGCCAAGCAGGGGGTGGGGATCGGCGACCTCTTCGCCGTGGTCCAGGCCGGCGAAAAGATCGTCCATCCCGTCACCAAGCAGGTGGTGGGAAGCGTCGAGAGCGCCAAGGCCTACCTGCAGGTGACCAGGGTCCAGTCGGGCTATTCCTACGCCCGCGTGGTGGGCAAAATCGACGGCGCCCGAATCGAGGCCGGCAACGTGGTGCGCCGCTACCAGAACCTGCCGGTCCGCTTCTGGGACTACTCCGGCCGCGGCGAGGGGCTTTTCGCCGAACTGAAAAACGTCCTGCCCCATCTGGAATGGGTCGATTACGCCGCCGCCCAGGCCTCCCGGCCGGCCGTGCCGGCGCCCTCGGGAGACCAGGGGGTGAGCCTGACCTTCATCTATGACGGCGCCCGCCTCGAAGCCCGCGACCCCTATTTCCAGATTATCCGCAGCTACGGCGCCGCCGCTGCCGCAGCCCTGGCGGCGCCTGCCAGACCTGCCGCCGCCGGCTCGGGCATGAAGCTGCAGCCGCTGCCGGGCGCCGGCTCTTCCGCTCCCGCCTACTCCGCTCCCGCCTACTCCGCTCCGGCCCCTGCCGCCGCGCCCTCGGCGCCGCTTCCCTACAAGCTCGATGAGCGGCCCCTGACCGCCGCGGCGGGCGGAGTGCAGTACGAGGCCGCCTTCCCCGGTTTCAAAAAGGTCGGGGATCTGCCGCCGGGCACCAGCTTCAGCGATTTCGTGGTGGCCGACGGCCGCCGCCTGATGGCCTGCGTCAACGGCAACAACCTCTTCGTCTTCGATATCTCCGAGGGGATGCAGCGCCTCGGCCATGCCACCCTTCCCTACACGGTGGATCTGCTGTCGGTGCGCTGGTGGAAGCCGTCGCCAACCGATCCCCTGCACCTGGCGGTCACCGGCTGGGTCTCGAAGGAAGACAGCCAGAAACTCTCCAGCGCCGTATTTGTCCTGGAAGGCAAGGGGGGGCTGCGGCTACTGGAGGACCGTATCGGCTATATCCTTGGCAGCCTCGATCACGACGGCGACGGCCTGCCGGAAATCCTGCTGGCTCAGGATTTCAGCAACCTGACCTTTTTTGGAGCCAGGTATTATCGCTACACCCTGGTCAAGGGGAAACTCCGCCAGGGGGCGCCCGGCATCTCCCTGCCCAACGACCTGGCCGTGGTCAGCGGCCGCTGCATCGACCTCACCGGCAACGGCAAGCCCGAATTCGCCTTCGTGCGCAACAACATTCTCTATATCTACTCCAGCGACGGCAAGAAGCGGATCTGGGAATCGAACAAGCAGATGGGGGGGAGCCTTTCCCAGGCCATGCACGTTCTTCAAAAAAGCGATGCCCGTAAAACCGGGATTTCGGATGTGACCTCGCTGGAGGTTCCTCCGGCGGCGGCCGATCTGGACGGCGACGGCCGTCCGGAACTGGTGATTCTTTCCCTGGAGAAGGTTGCCTGGGGGATTGCCGAAGGCGCGGTTTCCGGCGTCAAGAAGAGCTGGCTCGGGGTGGTCAAGTTCCGGGAGGGGATGTTCGTCAAAGGCACCATCGGCGAGGCATTGGAGATCCCCCTGGCCGGGGTGACGGTGACGGGGCAGGAGGTGCTCTTCATCGCCACCGAGCCGCCGGAGCTCCTCGGCAAGAAGGGGACCAGCTATCTGCTTTCCTTCCCGCTGAAATAAGACTATTTCGGGACCATAACCGCACCAAAAAGCCCCTCGGCCGCTGCCGGCCGAGAGGCTTTTTTTATGCTTTTCACCGACCTCGCATTCCACTCGCTCAAGAACTCAAAGGGGACAAAGGGAACCAATAGAGGTGAGTTTTTTTCAAACTCCATTTTTTGGTCTTGGTCCTTCTTCGCGTCGTCGTGCCTTTGCGTGAGGCAGGTATAGGATTTTATTTCGTGTGGTTCCGTGGCTAACCCTTTGCTTTTTGCCACGAAAAGACACGAAAAGAAAATAAGGGTCTCAACCGATGACAATTGACAAAGGACTATGGACTATCCATTTCCATCCCCTTCATCCCTGTTAATGGGCTTTTCGCCTTTCTCCGCGTTCTCCGCGTCTCCGCGTGAAACAAGACCTTGGTTTCCCCGCCCGCTCGCTCAAGGTCGCCAAAGGACCTGAACGAGGGAGAGTTTTTCAAATCCCCTTTTTACAGCCTCCGGTGAGTTATAAAAAGTAAAACCATGTTTTGTTTTTCATCTTTTTTTCTTGACCGAGGGTCTGGGGCTTTGCTAGCATCCGCAAATCTAAAATTTTGATTTTATAAAAGGTCATTGCGGCAAGCGGCGGTAAAACAGATTTTCTGATTTATTTTGGCGGGAATTTTTTTAACGAAAGTGAAAAAGGAGGAAACGGTCATGAACGCAGGAAGAGGGCTGATCACGCTGTTGCTGGTGTTGGGGCTGAGCGCTCCGGCCATGGCGGCCATCGAGTTTTTCGGCACCGCCAGGGTATTGCCGACCTACTACCATAACTTCGATTTCAACGACGGCGCCAACGATCGCCCCATCCTCAACGAGGGCGGGTTTGTCAAGGGGGAGCACATCCGCGCCGAGTTGCGGCTGGGCTGGATGGCGAAGGGGGATAAATGGTCGGTGAAGATGATCACCGAGGCCGATGTCATTTTGCAGAAAGACACCGCCGACCGTTCTTTTTATGTGGGTCCTGAAAAGAGCAATAATCCCAACACCGGCGGCGAATTCGGCATCGAGCGGGTCGAACTGCTCTACAAGTTTCTCCCCCAGTTGGAGCTGCAGACCGGTTGGGACATCCGCCAGCTGGACATCCGCACCGGTGGTCTGCTGTTCGGAGACGACCATCCCTTTATCGGCTTTCGCGGCAAACTGGCTGAGAAAACCGGTTATGAGCTGCTCTATCTGCCGATCCAGAACATGGGCTCCATCACGACCGATCCCTACCAAAGCGATGAAATCAACGACTGGCGCGTCTACACCGTCAAGATCAACCAGAAGGTAGGCGGCTTCGATCTGAGCCCCTTCTACGCCTACAGCGACAACGACAACATGGAGGCCAAGGTCCATTACGCCGGCTTTGAGGCCCTGGGCAAGATCGGGGTTTTCAAACCCTCCTTCGAGGTGGTGTTCGCCGAGGGGGAATTCGACAACGGCAAGGACATCTCCTCCATGGCGGCTTTCGCCGGCCTGGAGCTGGAGTTGACCAAGGCCTTCAATCCCTATATCGCCGGGCGCTACACCAAAGGGGATGACGACGCCAGCAACAACGATGTCGAAGGGTGGGTCGGCATCACCGATATCGGCCGCTTCACGCCGCTGATGGGGATGGACGGCGGCATCCTCAGCGAGGACTTCGGCCAGAGCTACGGCGCCACCCTCTATTCCTACAGCCCCGAGCGGGCCCCGCTCCAGACCGGATTAGCGACGGACAATTACGGCGGCATCGGCAACGGCGGCCGCGGCAGCAACCCAGGGCAGCGGTTGTTGGCGGTGGGCGCCCGCGGCGATCTGTCCAACTGGATCGACAAGCTCAGCTACAAGACCCAGGTCTTCTTCATCTGGTACGACCAGACCGACAACCTCGCCAACAGCAGAAATCCGAGCAAAAAGGTCAACCGCTACGCCGGCACCACCTTTGATTTCCAGTTGAACTACGCTCTGAACCAGAATTTCTCGCTCGGCTACATCTTCGGCATCTTCCAGCCCGGCAGCGGCATCAAGGACCAGTTCGGCGACGATCCGGCCATCACCAACTGCCTGGCGCTGACCTGGACCTACTGATTGCTTTTCTGAAACGGTTGCGGTACGTTCAAAAGCCCCGGCATGCAGTTACCGGGGCTTTTCCGCATTTTCCATCGTTTAATGGCCAAAGGAGGAGTTATGCGCAGGTGCCTCGCCGCCATGTTGATTGCCGTTTTGCTTGCCGTTTCGCCGGCCCTGGCCGCGGACTGGACGCCCTTTGAAAAGCGTTTGACGGCATGGACGGGGGCCAAGGAGGTTTCGTTGGCGGGCGGCATTGACCCGCTGGCCGATGCCGAACTGAACCCGCTGATCGATTGGCTGCTCGACAAAGGCTTCGCTCTGTTGCCACCCGATGCCCCGAAGGGGGAGGGGCTGATTCTGGAGCGGGTCGCGGTGGGCGGCCAGCCCTTGCTGTTGCTCAAGCGGGCGCGGGACGGCGCCCTGCTGGCCCGCCAGCGGTTGGCGCCGGAAGTGAAGGCGGTCGCGCCGGCGCCTGAGGTCAGGGAAGCCGCGGCGGCGCCCGTCGAAAAGGCGGCGCCCGTGGTTGCGCAGCCGATGGCGCCGCCTCCGGCCCGTGATCTGTTGCAGGCTCAGCCGGTGGCCGCCGGCGCCGCCGCCTTGGTGCCGTTGGCGGCGCAGCCGCAGCGGCTGGCGGTCTGGCCGGGAACCTCGGCGGATTCCTTCGACCTTTTCCTGCTCTACGACGATTCCCTGCGCCGTTTCCGCTACCAGGGCCGCCGCCTGACGGAGACGGGGCGCTTTGCCGCCCCGACCAAGGTGTCGCGGGCGCTCTATCTGCAGGCTGCCGATGGCGACGGCGACGGCTCTCCGGAGTTGGCCGCGGTCTGGAGCGAGGATGTCGTCGGCGTTTACCAGGGGGACGACTCCCATCTGCACGGCTTTGTGGTGCGGCCGCGCGGCCAGGGGCTGGAAGCGGCCAGCGAGGATTTGAAGGGGTATCTCGCCTTTTCCGGCGGCCGCTGGCTCTTGCAGCGGCGCGGCGATCATACGCTGTTCCTTGAACAGGCGGCGCCGCTGGCATCCCCAAAAGGCCGTTTTGTCGCCGGCCCGATGCAATCCTTCGACCGCTGGCTCTACGACCATGCCGAGTGGCCCGCTCCTTCTCAACGGCTGCTTTGGAACGAGGAAGGGCGTCTGGTGCTGGAACAAGGCCGGGGAAGTAAAACCAGCCCGTTGCTGCTCGACTTCGGCCGCTATCAGGGGCCGGCGGTTTTCGTGAAGCTGGAGACCCCGGAATACCGCAGCGGTTTTTCCCGCCAGGATCAGGTGCTTTCGCGCCGCGTGCCGATGCCGCGGCGGCTGCTGCCGTGCGGTTCCGCTCTTTACAGCCTGATCCGCGGCCGGACGGCCGGCTTGCCGCTGATCGGCAACCCCGGCGGCCAGGATCGGCTGGTTCGCATCCGCGCCGCGGGGGAGGGGTTGCAGGCCGACGAGCCCTTTGCCGGCGTGGAAGCTTTCATCCAGGATTTCGATCTGCTATGCCGGCAGCCGGCGCCCACCGCCGTCCTGCTGCTCAATGAGAAGGAGGACGGCCGCGGCGCCGCCTACCTGGCGGTTCAGGAGCCGCGCTGAACCAAAAAATTCCCCGGCGGATTGCGGGTCAGCCATTCCCAAACAAAGAAGCCCCCCAACCGTGGCTGCGGTTGAGGGGCTCTTTTTTATGCCGCTCGGGGATGAACCTCTTTCCCAAGCCGGTCGCCGAGTTGACGGCGGGTTTCCTCGAGGTCAAAGTCGGTTTGCAGGCCCATCCAAAACCCCTCGCTGACACCGAAATAACGGGCCAAGCGCAAGGCGGTGTCGGCAGTGATGGCCCGTTTGCCCAGGATAATCTCGTTGATCCGGCGGGGAGGCACGCTGATTTCGCGGGCCAGGCGGTTTTGGCTGATCTCCATCGGCTTCAAAAATTCTTCCAAAAGTACTTCACCGGGGTGAATGTTGGGCAATGCTTCCATGGTTTTATCTGCTCCTAATGATAGTCGAGGATTTCGACCTCAAGGGCGTTCCCTTCCCGCCAGATGAAACAGATCCGCCATTGATCGTTGATGCGGATACTATGCTGGCCGCAACGTTCGCCTTTCAATGGCTCCAGGCGGTTGGCGGGGGGAATGCTCAGGTCGATCAAACACTTGGCGTTGTTGAGCATACGCAGCTTGCGCCGGGCCACGGCTTGGATATCCTGCGGCAATCGGCGGGAAATCAGACCCTGCCAGATTTTTTCCGTCTCTTTGTCGGCAAATGTTTTGATCAAACTATAACGCGCCTCGGTATATAACGTCAAGCGTTATAAAAATCCGGCCAATTTTTTTCTGGCGAGCCTTCCCAGCCCACTAAAACTCCCTGGGCGCCGGAAAAAGAACGTGGATCCCCCTTGCGGTTTGCTTTAGCCTTTCTTCGCGCCGTCGCGGCTTCGCGTGAGAAAAGACCTTGTTTCACCGCCCGTTCGCTTCGTTTACTTAAGAACGCAAAGGCCGCAAAGGAAACCTTAATAGAAGTGAAGGGTATTTTCAAAACCCCATATTTTCTTGATTTGATCCTTCTTTGCGCCCTTTGCGATCTAGGCGGTAAAAGGTCCTAAGGGGGTCGCTGTTTTCTTCCTTCGCGTCGCCGCGGCTTCGCGTGAGTCAAGGTCTTTGGTTTCACGCCCTTTGCCGCTGCCGCTATTTTCGGGCCGGGGCCAATGCCCACAGCCCCCGCTTTTCCCGGCGAGCTATTTTCTCCGCTTCCAGGAACTGTTCCCTGTGTTCGAAGGAATAACGGCGGAAGACCGTGGCCAGGCCGTGTTCGATCAACAGCAGGTTGGCCATCGAGCCGTCGGGGAGGAAGACGTAGGCCAGCAAACGGCCGTAGTCATCCCGTGGCGGATCCCCTTTTTCCAGGGTAACCCTTTTCCCTTTGAGATGGCGGATGTTGAAATGGAGGGCGTCCCTGGCGATGCGGCGCAGCGTTTTCCGGGTTACGCCCAGGCGCAGGTAGTAGGAATCGCGTTCCGACGGTTCCAGCTCCGGGGTGTCGATGCCGAGCAGCCGGACCTTGCCGATGGCCTCGACCTCGATGGTGTCCCCGTCGTAAACCCAGGTGACGACGCCGCCGGCATCGAGGACCTGGCGGGGGGATGCGAAGGCGGACAGCAGGAACAGGGCGCCCGCCAGCAGCAGGATGCCGTGCGGAAATGGGCGATTCCTCAATCACGCCCCCACAGCAGGCGGGTGAAGAAGCCGGTGAAGAAGCCCCAGACCAGGTTGAAGGCGATGACGAAGGCCGGCATCAGGGCGCCGAGCTTGAGGCCGAACATGCCGTGGGGGGTGCGGTAGGGGAAGAGATAGCAGAGCTGGAAAGCGGCCGGCAGCAGGGCCACCCAGAGCCCCTTGCGGATCCAGTGGCGGCGGGCGTTGCGGCCGCCGACCGTGATGAAATAGGCCAACCCCCAGATCCCTCCCCACACCAGTTTCGGATAGAGCCAGGCGGGGGTGAAATCGGCGTGAAGGGTGACCTGGGCCAGCCGGGGGAGTTGGAGTTCCACCACCAGCCAGATCGCCACGGCGTTGAAGAGGCCGCCCAGCAGGCCTCCGGTGAAACAGACCGCCAATAATGCGGGTCCTCGGTTCATGGCACCTCCTTGGAGGATGTTTTCGCCGAATGTTTTTCCGGCTGCGTGGCGCTTTCTTCCCGTGACCGCGAGGTTCCGTCGGGGTGTGCCCCGTTCCTCGGGGTTTCAACGACCGGCATCCGGAGTTTGCGGCGTGCCGTTTTTGCGAAAAGGGTTCCAAAAAGCTTCCAACCGGGAACGGCGCATCGGAAGCGGCTTCTTCAGGGTTCGGCTTTCCAGGCCAACTGCGTGTTCAGGCTGCCGCGGCGGTAGCCTTCCAGGTCGAGCGTGACGAAAAGAAACCCGGCCTTCCGAAAATGCTCCACGATCCGCCTCCGGAGTTCCGGATCGGCGAAACGGGGAAGCTCCTGCTCCGGAACCTCGATGCGGGCCGCCTCCTGGTGAAAACGGACCCGACAGTCGGAAAAGCCCAGTGAACGCAGCAAGGTCTCGCACCCCTTTACCCGCGCCAACCGCTCCGACGTGACCAGAACCCCGTAGGGAAAACGGGTCAGCAGACAGGCGCCGGCCGGTTGGTCCCAGGTCGGGAGCGCCAGCTGGCGGCTCAGTCGGCGGATATCCTCCTTGGTCAGTCCCGCCTCCAGGAGCGGGGAACGGACGCCGAATTCGGCGACGGCCTCGAAACCGGGCCGGTAATCGTCGCGGTCGTCCCGGTTGGAACCCTCCACGACGGTGTCGATCCCCAGAATCTTGGCTTCGCGCCGCGCCAGTTCAAACATCGATTTCTTGCAGAAATAGCAGCGCCGCGGACTCCCTTCGGCAACCGGTTTCATCGTGAGAAGATCGATGTCGGCCGTCACCAACGGAATTTTCAGCCTTTTTGCAAAATCCCGGCAGGCTGCCGCTTCCTCATTCCGCGAGGCCTGGGTGATGGCTGTGAAGGCCGTCACCCGGCCCGGTCCGAGAACCCGCAGGCAGAGGAAGAGCAGCAGGCTGGAATCGGCTCCTCCGGAAAAACAGACCAGGACCTTTCCCAGCGGCCGGATCAGATGCTCCAGGGCTTGTTCTTTGACGCGGAGTTCTTCCATTCAGCCGCCATCCCTTTCCGGCTTTTTACAAAAAACTATTGAAGAAATAGCTATTTATTATATCTGTGGGGGATGGTGTCGATGGCCCCCAGTATAGATGGTTTCGCTGAGGTTGTCACCCCGGATGGCGAAATCGTGAGCCGCCGGGAAAAAATGATGGGTTTGTGGAATAATTGAATGGAGAAAGCCGGTTCCGCTCGGGAACCGCCGTATCCCAGGGAGTCCTTATGGGAAGAGAATGGCCCGATCCACCCCGCTTTCCTGTGTCCAGCGTTCTGGTCAGTTTTCTGACCCCTTTGGGCGACCCCGACCTGGTGGGCTCTTCCTGGTTCTGCCTCGATTCGGGGCAGCCGCCCAGTCTGACCCTTTCACTCCAGATGCTGGCGCCCGCCCTGAAAATGGGCGGCGAGGGGTTTGCCGTCAACCTGGGGCCGCCGGGGTCGCCGTTGTCGTTGCAAAACGGCGCGCCGCTCCTCTGGCGGGTTGAAGAGGACGGGGTGCCTTTGATCGAAGGCTGCCCGGTTTCGATAATCTGTGAGACGGTGGAGCAACAGAGCCGTTACGGCCATCGGTTTCTCATCGGCTGGGTGAGGGCGCTGTCTCTGGACGGCAACCGCTGCGTGCCCGAATCCCCGGAGGCCTTGTTCCGCGGCGTTTCCGGCTGGTAACTGTTCACCATATCTCACTTTCAGAGGTGAATTTTTTCAGGACCCATACGCACCTGAGCAATCAAGATCCCTGGATTCCCGATAAAAGATTTCGGGAATGACAGCTTGGGGCCTTCCGGGGTCATCCCCGAATGGTGTTGTCGGGGATCCAGGTTTTTGGAATGGTTTGCCTCTTCCCCACCCCCTAATGGGGTGAAAATGAGCCTTTTCTGCAGGCTGAACAGTAACGTCGGCTGAAGGGTTTCCTGCGTGGTTTTCCGCGACCTCCAGAATCAGAGGCGGCACCTCCGGCGCCGCCTCAATTTTTTATGCGAGCTGTTTTCGAATCCGCTCCACGGCTTCTTCGATGTTGGCCCGGTCGCCGAAGGCCGAGAGCCGGAAATAGCCTTCGCCGCTGGGGCCGAAACCGCTGCCGGGGGTGCCGACCACGTGGCATTCGGTGAGCAGCTTGTCGAAGAAGGCCCAACTGCTCAGGCCGCCGGCGGTCTTCAACCACAGATAGGGGGCGTTGACCCCGCCGTAGACGGTGAGGCCGGCTTTTTCCAGGCCGCCGCGGATAATGCGGGCGTTTTCCATGTAGTAGTCGATGATCGCCTTGACCTGAGACCAGCCCTGTTCCGAATAAACGGCCGCCGCCGCCTTCTGGACCGGGTAGGAGACGCCGTTGAATTTGGTCGACTGGCGCCGGTTCCAGAGTTTGTTGAGCTGGGATTTCTCCCCGGCGGCATTGACGGCCGTAACACCGTCGGGAATGACGGTGAAGGCGCAACGCACCCCGGTGAAGCCGGCGGTTTTGGAGAAGCTGCGGAATTCGATGGCGCAGCGTTCGGCGCCCGGCACCTCGTAGATGCTTTTGGGGATGGCCGGATCGACGATATAGGCCTCGTAGGCGGCGTCGAAGAACAGGATGGCGTCTTGGGCCAGGGCGAAATCGACCCAGCCCTTCAGAACCTCCTTGGAGGCGACGGCGCCGGTCGGGTTGTTGGGGAAACAGAGGTAGATGATATCGACCTTTTCCTTCGGATATTCAGGGAGGAAGCCGTTTTTCTCCAGGCAGGGCATGTAGACCAGGCCCTGGTAGTAGCCCTTGCCATCGGCTGCACCGGTGCGGCCGACCATGACGTTGGTGTCGTTGTAGACCGGATAGACCGGGTCGCCCAGCGCCACCTTGTTGCCGAGGTCGAAGATGTCGAGGAT
>JAFGOW010000044.1 GCA_016926265.1 Deltaproteobacteria bacterium
CCCCGCAGTATTCGGTAAGCCGGCGGGCAAAATAGAGCGGCGAGGGACGCCCCACGTAATCGGCCAGGTAACCGTCGAGTTCCCGCCGGAAGGCCGGATCCTGCTGGGCCTCCCAATAGGCGGTTTCCAGCTCCAGCAGGGCGGGCATCAGAGTTTCCGCCACATAGCGCCCGCCGTATTCCCCGAAATGCCCTTTCTCGTCGGGCAGACTCCTCGTTTCAGACATGATTTTTCCCTTTGGCGGCCTGCAGAAAAGCCGCCACCTTGTCGGGGTCTTTGAGCCCCGGTTCCCGCTCCACGCCACTGGCGACATCCACCCCATAGGGGCGGACCGCGGCGATCGCCTCCCGGACGTTGCGCGGGTTCAGGCCGCCGGCCAGAATAATCGGGTAGCGCTCCGCCATCCGGGCCGCCAGCTGCCAGTCGAAGGTTTCGCCGCTGCCGCCGAAGCCATGCTCCGACCAGGCATCGAGCAGCAGTGGGAATTCCCCCCAGTAACCCGGATCGGACAAACTGGCTGCATCCCGCACCCGGATCGCCTTGATCACCCGCCGCGGCGGCAGGCCGACCAGGCGCGGGTCTTCCTCCCCATGCAGCTGAACCCGGTCCAGGCCGCAAAAAAGAACCGTTTCCCTGACCACCTGGGGCGCTTCGTTGACGAACAGCCCCACCGTGATCACCAGCGGGGGGAGTCCGGCGATGATCTCCCGGACCTTCTCGGCGGCCACATAGCGGGGGCTTTTCGGGTAGAAAACGAAACCGACGGCATCAGCCCCCAAGGCTGCCGCATGAAGGGCATCCTCGATACAGGTGATGCCGCAGATCTTGACCCGCGTCATGGTCCCTCCCGCCAATCGTTGAGCAGGGCGGCAAGTTTTCCCGGAATGTCTTCTTCCCGCATCAGGCTCTCTCCCACCAGGAAGGCCCGGGCCCCGGCCCGCTCCAGGCGGCGGATGTCGGCCCGATTTCCGATGCCGCTTTCGCTGACCACGAATCGGTCGGCGGGAATCAGGGGAAGCAGCCGCTCGGTCACCGCCAGATCGGTTTCAAAGGTGCTCAGATTGCGGTTGTTGATCCCGATCAGATCGGAGCAGGTCTTCAGGACCGCCGTCAGCTCCTTCTCGTCATGCACCTCGGTCAGGACGTCGAGTCCCAAATCATGAGCCTCCGCGGCCAACTCCTCTATCTTGGACTGCGGCAGGGCGGCGGCGATCAGCAGCACGGCGTCGGCGCCATAGGCGCGGGCCTCAAGCAGCTGGCAGGAATCGATGATGAAATCCTTGCGCAGCAGAGGCAGGGAAACCGCTGCCGCAATCTGTTCCAGATTGTGGAGGCAGCCGAAGAAAAAGCGCTGATCGGTGAGTACGGAAAGGCAGGCGGCCCCCCCCTGCTCGTAACTGCGGGCGATCACCACCGGATCGAAATCGGGCCGGATGATCCCTTTCGAAGGAGAGCCTTTTTTGACCTCGGCGATGATGGCGGTCCCATGGGCGGCCCGGCGGCGAAGGGCGGCGGCAAAGCCCCGCGGCGGCTGGCGGCTGGCGCTCATCTCACGCCATCCGGCCAGTTCCCCGCGAGACTCGGCCCAAGCCAGCTCCTGCCGTTTATACTCCAGAATCCGCTCCAGAATCATGCCTGGGTCATTTCCACCAGGCCTTCCAGCTTCTCAAGGGCCTGCCCGCTGTCAATGGCCTGGGCCGCTCTTTCCATCCCCGCCCGGACGTCGGCGACTCTTTCGGCCGCAAGCAGCGCGAAAGCGCTGTTGAGCAGCACCACCTCGCGGCGCGGCCCTTTTTCCCCGCCCAGGATGCCCCTTACGATCTGGGCATTCTGTTCGGCGTCCCCGCCCCGCAATTCGTCCAGGGTGCAGCAGGGCAGCCCGAAATCCCCCGGCTTCACCTCATAGAAGATCACCTTTTCCCCCCGGATCTCGCCAACCGAAGTCGGGCCGGTCAGGGTCACTTCGTCCATGCCGTCGCTGCCATGGACCACATACCCCTTCCGGCAACCGAGCTTCCGCAGCACCTGGGTGATCGGCTCCACCAGCTCCCGGCGGTAGACGCCGAGCACCTGGCGGTCGGCTGCGGCGGGATTGGTGAGGGGACCGAGGATGTTGAAAATGGTGCGGATGCCGATTTCCTTGCGGGGACCGATGGCATACTTCATGGCGCCGTGCAGGGCGGGGGCGAACAGGAAGCCGATTCCCAAGGTGTTGATGCATTCGGTGACCCGCTGGGGGCTGACCTCCAGGTTGACGCCGAGCTTTTCCAGCACATCGGCGCTGCCGCAGGCCGAAGAGATGCTGCGGTTGCCGTGTTTGGCGACCTTGACCCCGCAGGCCGCCAGCACAAAAGCCACCGTGGTGGAAATATTGAAGCTCTTGGTGCCGCTCCCGCCGGTGCCGCAGGTGTCCAGGATCGATTCCCGCTCGACGTTGATCTCGTCCCGGTCGATGCCGACAATGGTGCCGACCCGGATCGGGGTCGCCCGCGCCCGCATGACGCGGGCCGCGCCGGTGATTTCATCGACCGTCTCCCCCTTCATGCGCAACGCGGTGATGAAGCCGGCAATCTGGGCGGGGGTCGCCTCCCCCCCCATGATCTCATCCATCACCGTGACCATCTCGGCCTCGGAAAGATCCTGCCGTTCCACCACCTTGGCGATCGCCTCCTTGATCATGCCCCAGCTCCTTTGCGCGAATTACTGCGATGTGATCTCCAAAAAATTCCCGAGGATCTGCTTCCCCGCGACGGTGAGAATCGATTCCGGATGGAACTGCACCCCCCAGACGGGCAACTCCCGGTGACTGATCGCCATGATCTCCCTGTCTTCCGTCCAGGCGGTCACCTGGAGTACCTCGGGCACGGAGCTCTTTTCGATTACCAGAGAATGGTAGCGGGTCGCCTCGAAGGGGTTGGCGATCCCTTTGAAAATACCGGCGCCGTCATGAAAAATCATACTGGTCTTGCCGTGCATCAGGATATCGGCCCGCACGATGCGTCCGCCGAAAGCCTGCCCGATCGCCTGATGTCCCAGGCAGACCCCGAGGATCGGGATGACCCCGGCCAGACGCCGCACCGCCTCCACGGAGATGCCGGCCTCGTTGGGCGTGCAGGGGCCGGGTGAGATCACCACCTGTTGCGGACCGAGGGCGAGGATCTCATCGACGCCGATCCGGTCGTTGCGATAGACCGCCACCTCGGCCCCCAGTTCCCGCAGATACTGGACCAGATTATAGGTGAACGAATCATAATTATCGATCATCAACAGCACGTCAATCAATCCCTTCAGCGGCCCGCTCAATGGCTTTTTTAACCCCTTGAGCCTTGTTCAGGGTCTCCTGGTACTCCGCCTCCGGCTGCGAATCGGCCACGATGCCGGCTCCCGCCTGAACATGGACCCGGCCGTCCTTGATCACCAGGGTGCGGATGGCGATAGCCATATCCATGTTGCCGGTAAAGGAAAAATAGCCGACGGCGCCCCCGTAGATCTCCCGCCGGCAGGGCTCGATCTCGTCGATGATCTCCATGGCCCTGATCTTGGGCGCCCCCGACAGGGTCCCCGCCGGGAAAACGGCCCGAAAGGCGTCGAAGGCATCTTTGCCGTCCTCCAGGATGCCCTGGACATTGGAGACGATGTGCATTACATGGGAGTAACGCTCCGTCACCATCAGATCGGTGACGCGGACACTGCCGGTCTTGCAGACCCGCCCCAAGTCGTTGCGGCCGAGATCGACCAGCATGATATGTTCGGCCCGCTCCTTGGGATCGGCCAACAGCTCCTCTTCATAACGCTGATCCTCGGCCATGGTCAGGCCCCGCGGCCGGGTCCCGGCAATGGGGCGCACCTCCACCCTGGCCCCCTCCTTGCGCACCATGACCTCGGGGGAAGCGCCAATGACGTAGGTGTCGAACATCCTGAGAAAATAGAGATAGGGAGAGGGGTTGATGGTTCTCAGCAGCCGATAGACATCAAAAGGGGAAGCCTGGAAGGGGCCGGAAAAACGCTGGGAGATCACCACCTGAAAGACATCCCCCTGCCGCACATATTCCTTGCAGCGCTCCACCGCCGATAAAAAGTCACGGTGGCTGAAATTGGATGCCAGCTCCACGCCCCCCTTTTGCGCCGCCGGGGGGGGTGTGGAGGGAACCGGCCCTTTGAGCTTTCGAATCAGTTCGTCGATGTTCCGAACCGCTTTCCGATAGCAGAACTCAGGATCGTCCCCTTCCCGGACAAAAGCGTTGGACACCACCTTGATGGTCTGAAGAACGTTGTCAAAGATCAACAGGTTTTCAGTCAGCACGAAAAACGCATCGTCGGCATCGATCGCCTTGGGGTTGCGGTCGGGCAGTTTTTCGATGAATCGCACCATGTCATAGCCGAGATAACCGACCAGGCCGCCAAAGAACCGGGGCAGCCCTTCCACCTCCACCGGCCGGTATCCCGCCAGGAATTCGCGAATCTTGCCCAACGGATCGGCGGTTTTCTCGGAACTGAGCCGGCAGCCGTTTTCAAAAATCTCAAACCGATCCCCACGGCAGCAGACCGCCCTGGAGGAACCGCCGCCGATAAAGGAATAACGGGCCCACTTTTCTCCTCCTTCAATACTCTCCAGAAGGAAGGAAGTGCCCCCGTCATCGGTTTTTTTGAAGGCCGAAACCGGGGTATCCATATCGGCCAGAATTTCACGGAATACGGGGATCAGGTTGCCTTGGGCGAGATGGTGTCTGAAACCCTCAAGGGTCGGAAAATACATAAAACATCCTGAAAACTTGAAAAAACATCTGTGCCCCTTAGTAAAAGGGATAAAAATAAAAAAAGCAAGGCAAAAGCCTTGCTTTCAATCTCAGGGGAAGGGAGGTCCGGAACCTCCCGCTTTCCCCACAGTTTAAGGATGCCGGATTGCTAGGGCTGGGCTCCCTCACCGGCAACCGAGGTATTGGCATCAGCCGCTTCCGGAGCAGGCGCTTCAGGTTGGGCAGCGGGTTCGGTCTTGGCTTCCGCCGCCGGTTTGGTGTCGCGGACCTTGACCCGGTCGGGACTCAATTCCTCGACGAACTCGATCCGGGAAAGGCGCGCGTTGTCCCCAAGCCGATTGCCGATTTTGATGATACGGGTGTACCCCCCCTGGCGATTCTGGAAACGGGGGCCGATGAGGTTGAAAAGCTTGGTGACCATTTTCGGGTCGCGGACGATTTCCCTGGCCAAGCGGCGGGCATGGAGATCGGAACGTTTCCCCAAGGTGACCATCCGCTCCGCAATCTTGCGCAGTTCCTTGGCCCGGTTATCGGTGGTGGTGATCCGCTCATGTTCGATGAGGGAGGTCACCATGTTTCTCATCATTGCTTGACGGTGGCTGGTATTGCGCCCCAGCCGCCTTCCGGAATTGTTGTGACGCATCTTCTACGGTCCTTTCCTCTGCAACCCTGTGTTCCCCGCGGTTCAGGCCTCTTCCCTTCCCTTTTTGATCATTTCCAGATACTCGGGGTCAGGGAAGTTTTCCAGCTTCATCCCCAGGGAAAGCCCCATCTCGGCAAGGATGTCTTTGATTTCATTAAGTGATTTGCGGCCAAAGTTCTGTGTTTTGAGCATATCGGCTTCGGTCTTCTGAACCAGTTCGCCGATCAGATGAATCTGCGCGTTCTTGAGGCAGTTGGCGCTCCGTACCGACAGCTCCAGTTCCTCGACGCTGCGATAAAGACGCTCATTGATCTTCCTGCTGTCATCGGGGGCGGCCTCTTCGGCCACGACTTCCGCTTCCTCGTCAAAGTTGATAAAGATCTGCAGCTGTTCCTTCAGGATCTTGGCGGCGAAGGCCACCGCGTCATCGGGGCGGATGCTGCCGTCGGTCGTAACCTCGAGGATGAGCTTGTCGTAGTCGGTGATCTGACCGACACGGGCATTGGTCACGGTGAGATTGACCTTCCTGATAGGGGAAAAGATGGCATCGATGAAGATCGTCCCAACCGGAGCTTTTTCATCCCGGTTGCGCTCCGCGGGCACATATCCTTTCCCCATGGCCACCGTAAGATCCATCTCCAGGTCGGCGTCATCGCCACAGGTGGCAATATAGTGGTCGGGATTCAGCACCTCCACATGGGAATCGGTGATCAGGTTCCCGGCCCGGACGATGCCGGCCCCCTTCTGCACAATCCGGACATTCCGCGTTTCGGAGGAGTGCAGCTTCACCAACACGCCTTTGAGATTGAGAACGATATCGGTGCCGTCCTCGGTGACGCCGGGGATCGTCGAAAATTCGTGCTGAATCCCCTTGATCCGCACCGAGGTAATAGCGGCTCCCTGCAAAGAAGAGAGCAACACGCGCCGCAGGGAATTCCCCAGTGTGGTGCCGAACCCTCTCTCCAGCGGCTCGGCGACAAACCGGCCGTAGGTTTCGGAAAGGGTGTTCTGCTCCACCTGAAGGCGTTTGGGCTTTATGAGATCTCTCCAATTTTTATACATTACATTCTCCCTCAACACGCCTGGTTGAACCGCCTAAAAAAACCGATTATTTGGAATAGAGTTCAACAACCAGCTGTTCCTGGAAAACGGGAGTCGTCATTTCGGCCCGCACCGGCAGGGTCTTGAGGGCGCCCTTGAAACCTTCGCGGTCCAACTCGACCCAAGAAGCGCTTTCACGGCGGCGGGCTCCATCAAGCGCCTCATTGATACGCACGATTTCGCGGCTCTTTTCCCGCAACGCAACCATATCTCCGACCCGCAACAGATAGGAGGGAATATTGACCTTGCGGCCGTTCACCTGGAAATGCCCGTGGCGAATGAGGATCCGCGCTTCCTTCCGGGAGGTGGCGAAACCGAGCCGATAGACCACGCTGTCGAGGCGCCGTTCCAGCAGCACCAGCAGATTCTCCCCGGTCACGCCCTTCATCCGCTCGGCTTTTTCAAAAGTCGCCTTGAACTGGGATTCGAGCAAGCAGTAGGTACGCTTGATCTTCTGCTTTTCACGCAGCTGGGTCCCGTAATCGGTGACCTTGGTTCTCCCATGGCCATGCTGCCCCGGCGCATAGTTTCTGCGCTCCAGCGCGCATTTATCGGTGAAGCAACGATCACCTTTAAGAAAAAGCTTGTTGTTTTCCCTTCTGCACAACCGGCAGTCAGGGCCCGTATAACGTGCCAACGTTAGTCCTCCTTTTGATTTCCATCCGGTTGAACGACCGCTTCATCAAACCCTTCTTCTCTTCGGAGGGCGGCAGCCATTATGGGGAATGGGGGTGACATCCTTGATTTTGGTGATGGTCAGGCCCGCGGCCTGGATCGCCCGCACCGCGGCTTCCCGCCCGGCCCCCGGTCCCTTGACATGGACCTCGACGGAACGCATCCCCTGCTCCTGAGCCTTCTTGGCCGCGTCTTCAGCGGTGATCTGGGATGCGAAGGGAGTACTCTTCCGGAACCCCTTGAACCCCTTGGTGCCGCAGGAAGACCAGGAAACGGCGTTGCCCCTCTCATCGGAAAAAGTGATGATGGTGTTGTTGAACGTCGATTGGATGTGGGCGACACCCACCGCTATATTCTTCTTTTCTTTTGTCTTTTTGACAAAACGTTTTGCGCCTTTAGCCATCATTCCCCTCGCTATTTCTTCTTCCCGGCCACAGTTCTCCGAGGCCCTTTGCGGGTCCGCGCGTTGGTTTTGGTCTTCTGACCGCGTACCGGCAGACCACGGCGGTGGCGCAGCCCACGATAACAACCCAGGTCCATAAGCCGCTTGATGTTGGTTGACACCTCGCGACGGAGATCCCCTTCGACCTTGTGTTCGTGCTCGATAATCTCCCTGATTTTACCGACTTCGGCGTCGTTCAAATCGTCCGAACGGGTATCGGCGGAGATACCGGCCTTTTTGAGAATCTCCCTGGATGAGGAGCGGCCGATTCCAAAGATATAGGTCAGGGCCACCTCAATGCGTTTGTTCCGAGGCAAGTCGATGCCAGCAATACGTGCCAATGTCTGATCCTCCTAGACGAAATGTTGCCTATCCCTGTTTCTGCTTATGTTTCGGATTCTCGCAAATAACCCGAACCAGCCCTTTCCGTTTGACGATCTTGCACTTCTCGCAGATCGCTTTCACCGATGCACGAACCTTCATTTTATTTACCTTTTCCGCTTAAATGAGTGATGCTATCCCATGCAGCCCGCAAGCACCTGCTGGATGTTCCCCCAGACCGAGGGGATATCCTCCATCCCATCCAGGGTCACCAGAAGCCCTTCTTTGCGGTAGTAGTCAATGAGCGGAGCGGTCTGCCGACCGTAGACGTTCAACCGCTCCTCGATCGTCGACTCGCGGTCATCGTCCCGCTGATACAACTCCCCTCCGCAGACATCGCACTTCCCGGCACAGCGGGGAGGGTCGAAAGCGACATGAAAGCCGCGCCCGCAATCGCGGCAGGTTCGCCGTCCGGAGAGGCGTTCGATGAGCGCCTTCTGATCCACCTCCAGAGAGATGACGTAATCCAGAGGGAGGCCCAGCGAGGACAACACCTTTTTCAGAGCATCGGCCTGGGGCAGGGTCCTCGGAAAACCATCGAGGATAAAACCGTTCTGACAGTCCTTCTTCTGGATCCGCTCCTTGACGATCCCCACCACCACTTCGTCGGGGACCAGCAAACCTCCATCCATGAACTTCTTGGCCTCGAGCCCCATCGGGGTGGCATCCTTGACCGCCCCACGCAGAATTTCCCCGGTGGAAATCTGGGGGATTCCGAACTTGTCAACGATCATCTTGGCCTGGGTCCCTTTTCCGCAGCCGGGGGGTCCCAGCAGTATAATTCTCATTTCAGCCCCCTCCCGCCTAGCGCCGGCCCTTGATGGTCACGCCCTTCATGAAGCCCTCGTAGGAACGGGAGATGAGATGGGCTTCGATCTGGGCGGCCGTATCCAGACCAACCCCGACCACAATCAAAAGGGATGTCCCCCCAAAATAGAACGGCACGTTGAACTGGTTAATCAAAAAGGTGGGCAGCACGCAGACCGCCGAAACATAGATCGCCCCGGCGAAAGTCAGCCGGCTCAGCACCGTGTCGATGAACTCGGCGGTCTGTTTCCCAGGGCGGATGCCCGGCACATAGCCCCCCTGTTTTTTGATGTTGTCCGCCACATCCACCGGATTGAAAGTGACCGCCGTGTAGAAATAGCAGAAGAAAACGATAAAGCCGACGTAAGCCAGGTTGTAAATCCAATGGCTGGGGTTCATGTAGGCAGCCGCCTGCTGAACCCAGGGAACATCCACCAGACTGGCGACGGTGGCCGGAAACATGATGATCGAACTGGCGAAGATCGGGGGAATGACGCCGCTCATGTTGACCTTGAGAGGCAGATGGCTCCCCTTGCCGCCAGCCGCCCGCATCCCCGTCACCCGCTTGGCGTATTGGATGGGAATGCGCCGCTGACCCCGCTCCATGAAAATGATGGCCCAGATGACCAACAACATCGCCAGGGTAATGAGAATACCGACGAACGGGGAAATGGCGCCGGTGTTCATC
>JAFGOW010000045.1 GCA_016926265.1 Deltaproteobacteria bacterium
ATCGCCCTGATCCTGGCCGGGGTCATGAACCTCGGCTCCTACTGGTTCTCCGACAAGATCGTGATCCGCATGTACCGCGGCCAAGAGGCCACCAGCGGTACTTTATACGATGTGGTCCGGGAGCTGACCTCGGAAAACAATCTGCCGATGCCCAAGGTCTACATGATCCCCCAGCAGACCCCCAACGCCTTCGCCACCGGCCGCAACCCCCAACACGCGGTGGTGGCCGCCACCGAAGGGATCTTGCGCATTCTCAGCCGTGAAGAGCTCAAAGGGGTCATGGCCCATGAGCTGAGCCACGTCCAGCACCGCGACATCCTGATCGGCTCCATCGCCGCCACCCTGGCCGGGGCCATCACCTACCTGGCCCACATGGCCCAGTGGGCCGCTATCTTCGGCGGCGGCAACGACGACGAGGGGGGACATCCGGCCATCATGATCCTGATGGCGATTCTGGCCCCAATCGCGGCCATGCTGGTGCAGATGGCGGTATCGCGATCCCGGGAATACGAGGCGGACAAAGGGGGCGCCAAGCTGTGCCGCAACCCCCACTATCTGGCCAGCGCCCTGCGCAAGCTGGAAATGGCCAACCGCCGCAGCCCGATGCCCCACGCCAACGAGGCCACCGCTCATATGTTCATCGTCAATCCCTTGAGCGGCAAGGGGCTGACCTCTCTCTTCTCCACCCACCCCGCGGTCGAGGAGCGGATCCGCCGGCTGGAAAGCATGACCGTGCTGTAACCGGTCGGGGATGATTCTGCACCCGTCAGGGGCGTTTTCCGGAACGCCCCTGCTTTTTTTCCCCTTCTCGAAGGGAATGGTTGTGAATAACACGCTTGATCCGCGACGGATCGCCTTTGAGGTGCTGGGTCGTGTCGAGCAGGGGGCCTTCGCGGATTTGGCGTTGGATGCCGCCTTCTCCAAAGCTTGCGACCTCGATCCCAGGGATCGGGGCTTGGCCACGGAACTGGTCTACGGGGTGCTGCGCTGCCAAGGCCGCCTCGATTTCGCCCTCTCCGGGGTCAGCCGCCAGCCGTTGCCGCACCTGGAGTCGGCAGTGCTGCGGGTGCTGCGCCTCGGCGCCTATCAAATCCTCCATCTCGACCGGGTGCCGGAGCGGGCCGCCGTCCACGAGGCCGTGGAGTTGATCAAGCAACTCGGACTGGAGCGGGCCGCGGGTTTCGTGAACGGCGTTCTGCGCGGCTTGGCGCGTGGCCAAGAACACCTGGCCTGGCCTGACCCCCAGCGCCGGCCCCTCGATCATCTGATCCATGCCCTCTCCCTCCCCTCCTGGTTGGCGGAGCGGCTGCTGGCCCAGCTCGGCTCAAAAGAAGCACTCGCCGCCGGGGCCTCTTTCCTGGAGCCGGCGGCGCTGGTACTGCGGGCCAACACCCTGTGCCGGGAACGGGACACCTTGCTCGATGAACTGGAGCGGGAGGGATACCGCGTGGAACCGACCGGCTATGCCCCCGAGGGGATCCGGGTGCTGGCGCGTCCGGAAGGGAAAAGACCCCTGAACTGGAAAACGGAGGGGCGCTTCCAGGCCCAGGACGAGGCCAGCATGCTGGTCGCCCATCTCCTCTCCCCGCAGCCGGGGGAACGGGTTCTCGACGCCTGCGCCGCCCCCGGAGGCAAGACCACCCAAATAGCGGCGCTGGCCAACAACAGCGCTGCCATCACGGCCTGCGATCTCTATCCCGCAAGGCTGAAACTGATACGGCAAGGGGCCGAGCGACTCGGCTGTCTGGGGATCGAAACCGTGCTTCAGGATTGGCGGCAGCCAGACAGCGATTTTCCTCCGGGGAGCTTCGACCGGGTGCTGGTCGATGCGCCCTGCAGCGGCCTCGGGGTGCTGCGACGCAACCCCGAGATCCGCTGGCGCCGCACCCCGGGGGAAATCGCCGAGCTGGCGGCGCTGCAGAAGACCATTCTTTGGCGTACCGCACCCCTGGTTCGTCCCGGCGGCACGCTGCTCTATTCGGTCTGCACCTTCAGCCCCGAGGAGACCGATGGCGTCGCCGCGGCGTTTCTGGCGGCCCATCCGTCCTTCCGGGCCGTCGATTTGCGGCCGCTCGCTCCCCTTTCCTGGCGCCCACTGTGCGACGCCGATGGACGCCTGCGCACCTGGCCACACCGCCACGGCGGCATGGACGCCTTTTTCGCCGTGCGTTTCGAAAGGGTTTGAAGGGTGTTGCCATGATGCCGGAGCCCGACCGGATTCAGGAACGTCTGGGGCGTTTTCCGGTGCGGGAACTTCCCCTTTCCGGGCGAAACCGGGCTTCGGTCCTGGTTCCCCTCTTTCTCAAGGAAGGGGAGGGACATCTTCTCTTCACCCGCCGCGCCGACCACCTCCCCCACCATCGCGGGGAGATCTGTTTCCCCGGCGGTGAACGCGATCCCCTGGACGCCGATGCGGTGGCCACGGCCCTGCGGGAAACCGAGGAAGAGATCGGCCTGGCCCCTGGCACGGTCCGGATTTTGGGAAGACTCGACGATGTCGCCACCCGGTTTCATTTCCATGTAGTCCCCATCGTCGGATTTTTCCCCTATCCGGCCAAGTTCCGGGTCAACCGCAGTGAAGTCGCACAACTGCTAGAAATCCCGATACGTCTTGTCATGGATCCAAGCGTCTTCCGATGCGAGAAACGCCTTATCGACGAACAACTGCTGGAGCTCTGCTTCTTCGAACTCCCTCAGGGGGTCATCTGGGGTCTGACCGGGGCGATCCTCCGCCAGTTCCTCGATCGCGCCCTGCTCCCGGAATCGGGTTGATCCCGATCAATCTTCCTTGATCCTTGTGCGAAGGGTTTCTCTCTGCTAGATTTAATGAGGTTTTCCAGGTGGTTTGGGGAGGATCATCGCTATGTTCAGAAATTTCAGCCTGCTGGCCAAGATGACCGTGGTC
>JAFGOW010000046.1 GCA_016926265.1 Deltaproteobacteria bacterium
AAACCAGAGCACAAACTCCTTTTTTTTGCCGTCCGGTTCGATATTGATGATCTTGCGGTACATCTCCAGATCGCCCGGTTGCAGATTGTGATCCACCCGTTGGAGGATTTGGGCGCCGGTCAGGGGTTCGCAGAAACCTGTCAGGGGCGCCAAAACCGAAACCAAAAAAAGGAAAAGGGCAATCAGTCTCTTATATTTCATGATCAGCTCCATTGAAAAGAATCAGATATGACGCAAAGCTTCCACCGGTTCAAGCCGGGCTGCCTTGGCGGCCGGCTGGAGACTAGCCAAAACGGAAATTCCCAGGACGATGAGAGCGGCGGAAAGTACTTCCCAAAGAGCAATAGTTGGATTGAGGGAAAAAACCTGGTTGGCGCCGCCAAACGCCACTTCAACCCCGGTCAGCCTCAACATCCAGAGCACGGCCAGACCGATGGCGGCGCCGGCCAGGGTGCTGACCAGCCCGAGGCAGAAGCCTTCCGCCACGAACAGGGCCATGATCCGGCCCGGCCTGGTGCCCATGGCCACCAGGGTGCCGATCTCCCGGACCCGTTCATATACGCTCATCATCATGACATTCAGCACGCTGATCAGGACCACGGCGATCAGAATCATCTTAATCCCCAGGGTCATGATATCGATCATGCGCACCACATTGTAAAACGGGGTGAGCTGGTTCCAGGTATGCACTTCGAACAGGGGCTTGTTCTGTTCGTTGGTGAGGAGATCCAGGGCGCCACGCAAACGCCCGGCCACGGCCCCCAGCTGATGAAAATGCTGGACGCGCACCGCCACTTCGCTGATTTCCGGAGTCTCCATGCGCAGCAGGGCGACGGCGTCGTCAATGTGGAGATAACCGTCCCGGCCCCCAGGTCCCATCAGCCCTTCCACCACCCCCGCGACCCGGAAGGTCATGCCGTTGACCGACCCATCCTTGTTGTTGGCCACCAGCACAATCGTATCCCCGCTTTGGATTCCCATCCCCAGGGCCAGAACTTCCGGCAGCAGGACCTCGCCCTTTTCCAACAGCGGGTTTTTCCGGGCGGCATTTTTGACTCGAGTGGCCAGCAGCGGCACCACGGCCAGTTCCTTTTCGGGATCGATCCCATTAAGGCGGGCATTGGTGGTCTGGGCATAATTGCTCAGCATGGCCCCGAATTTGATGCGCGGCGAAAAGGCCTTCACACCTGGGTCCCGGGACAGAACCCCGGACAGTTTGTCGAAAGCCCGGGAGGATACCATGCGATCCAGGGGCAAGTTGTCGATGCTGGCCAGATAGCCCCGGCGGTGAACCTGGAGATGGCTCAGGACCGAATCGGTGATCTGGCCCACAATGGCCTGTTTAAAGGAGCCGCTGAGGCCGACGAAGACGATCACAGCCACAACGCCCACCGTGATCAAAAGACCGGTCAGCAGGGTGCGGCGTTTGTACCGCAGCAGGTTTTTCAGTGCCAGACGCAGGGTTTTCATCACGACGGCCCTCCCTTGACGGAGTCCGATCCTGGAACCAGCCGCCCGTCTTCGAGGTGGATGGTCACCTCGGCCTGATCCATGATCCGGGGATCGTGGGTGGAAAATACGAACGTGGTCCCGAATTCATCGCGCATGCTCTTCATCAGCTCCACAACCTTGTGGGCCGTATTCCCATCGAGGTTGGCGGTCGGTTCGTCGGCCAGCACCAGAGCCGGGTTTCCGACCAGGGCCCGAGCGATGGCGACCCGCTGTTTTTGTCCTCCGGAAAGCTGGGACGGATATTTTCCGGCCTGGTCTTCCATGGCCACGGCCGCCAGAACCCGGTCTACGGCCGGTTTTCTTTGGCTTTTGGGCACATTCCGGATCATCAGCAGCGGATACTCAACATTTTCAAAAACCGTGAGAACCGGCAGCAGATTGAAATCCTGGAACACAAACCCCAGGGTCTGCCCACGGAAAATAGCGCCTTCGCGCCGCCCCATCCCGCTGATGGGCCGGCCGGCTACGGTCACCACCCCCTGGCTGGGCTGGTCCAGGCACCCGATCAGGTTCAGGGCGGTCGTCTTCCCGCTCCCCGAAGGCCCCACCAGGGAGGTGAACGCCCCCTGGGGGATGGCAAAGGAAACATCCCGAAGGGCGGCCACATCCACATCGCCCATGCGATAGGTCTTGGACACCTCCTCAAAAATCACAATGTCCATGGGTGCAATTCCTTTCGGTTGCCGAACCAAATCGTAACTATTCATCATCGCCATGATCTTTTACCGCAAGATCGCAAAGGCCGCAAAGAGAAGAAAAAGGGGATGCTTTCCCTGGCGTCCTTGGCGTCTTGAGTGAGCTTGAGCGAGCGGGCGTGAAACCATAGACCTGGCCTCACGCGAAGACGCGAAGGCGCGAAAGAAGACCAAAGCAAACCAAAACCGAAGGGAGTTTGGGAAAAACCAAGTACTTGTTTGTAACCATTCTCCATCCCTTTTATCCCTGTTGCATCAGGTTTCATGTTTTTAGATGAAGCTGAATAGTTACACCAAATCTTTGGTCCTTCTTAAAGGATAGCAAAAGAACCGGTCCGGATCAGATTCCCAGGATTTCTTGTGCTTTCCGAAGACAAAGGGCCTCGTTCTCAAACAGAATACCCCGCATCCCCCGGCTTTCGGCACGGTTGACGTGGCCCGGCGTGTCGTCGATGAACAGGGCCTCGCTGGACGCGATCCCCAGCTCCTGCGCCACCTCGTCGAAGAGCAGGGGGTCCCGTTTGGTCTTCCCCAGGCGGTAGCTGTTGAAAACGCGGTCGAACTCCCGGAAGACCCCGTCCCGCTGGTCGAGCCGCTCCAGCCAGTCGGTCTGGTCGCTGAGAATGGCGGTGATGAAGCCTTGGCGCCGCAGCAGCCGGGCGAACTCCATCATGGCCGGCCGCAGCACAAAGCAGCCGAGGATGACGGCGGAGAGCTCCCGGTCGCTCCCCTTCAGCCCGGTCCGCTCCCGCATCAGCCGCCAGAATTCAGATTCGCTCCCCTGGCCGGTCACGTAGCCGGTTTCGTGGACGAGCTCATGCCCGCTTCTGCTGACCACCGCCGGGTCGAGTTGCTGCTGGGCCGCCAAGGCGGCAAGGCCGCCCCGGAATCCCTCCTCGGCCAGCACCCCGCCGAAATCAAACAACACCGCTTTGATTTTTGTCATGGCTTCAACCATCTGTGATGGACCCCTCCCAGCGAAATCTCTTTCCCGAACAGAAAATTAAACTTGATGGGAAAATCCGGCGACCCCCTGGACCCTGGATATAACTCAGCTTTACAATTATACAAGCCAACCCCGTCCGGTGGTTCAAAATCACCGCCAGGATATTTTTTCCCCGGTTGCCAGCACATACTTTTCAAATTATTATTATGGGTACTTTCCCCAAGACTAAAAACAACTATGGCCACTCAGCACAACTTGCAAATCGCCGTTCGGAAAATCGCCGCGGCATTCCATCCAGAGAAAATCATCCTCTTTGGATCTCAGGCGCGCGGGACCAGCGATGCTCGAAGCGATTTCGACCTGTTGGTAATCACCAACGTCCAAGGTAGCCGTAGAGCCTTAATGGTGGCCATGGATCGTGAACTGCGGAACTCGGGGTTTGCCCGAGACATTGTTATTCTCACACCTGCCGAGTTCGAACGTGACAAGGAGATTCCCGGAACCATTGCCCGGCCGGCCTGGAAAGAGGGGAAAATTCTTTATGCCCGCCATTGATCGGGACATATTGGCCAAAGTCCGGCAATGGATGCAATACGGCGACGATGACCTGCTGCTGGCCAAACACGGGCTCAACCTGGCCTCATCCGCACCCTACCGGCTGATTGCCTACCACGCCCAACAGTGCGGGGAGAAATACTTGAAAGCTTTTCTGGTCTTGCACACCATCGATTTTCCTTTCACACATAACCTCAGTCGTCTTATTGAACTTGCTCAACAGATCACACTTTTCCCTGATGCTCTCTGGGAAGCCGAAATCCTCACCCCTTATGCCATAACCGCCCGCTATCCAGGAGAAGACGAACCCGTCACCGCCAAAGAAGCGAATCAGGCTATCAACATTGCCGAACAGACCCGACAACTGATTCTCCAGGCACTGGCGGAAAAAGGCATTGTTTAGGGGCAAAGATCCGCAAGCCAATTCATTGAAAAAATACGAATAGGCACAAAAAAACCTCGGCTTTACAATTACAAGCCAGGGCCGTCCGGTGGTTCAAAATCACCGCCAGTCTCGCTGCCACGATTGTGAAGTTCGGGGGAAAGTATACCAAACCCAAAGAAACGAATAATTGTCCCGTATCCCCGGAACTCCTCTAGAGGGTCAGCCGGAAACCGGGCGCATTGGGATTCGCGGAGATCTGGCGGGAGAGGAGGACTTTGTAAGAATTTTGGCGAAACGAGAGAATCTAAAAAATTTCAACGACGGCCCATCCGGCCCTCCTAATCCGCAACCCTCAACAGTTTCCAATCATTCACAAAAATTTGCGGCGGGCACTGGTACGACGCTTTCCGTACCAGATCTTCTTTGTTCCCGAGGAACATCAAGTGGTGGTCCTCGCCGTTTCCCACTCACGACGCAACCCGCGATGCCGGCGGAAGCGAACTGAATAGCCGTGCGGTCAATCGGCTATCCTTTTGGTCAACAACCTCCCCTCCTTCTTTTTCAGATAACTATATGAAATTTTAAGATTTTTAATAGGGAGTGTCCCGTATTTCCCCCCGGATTTCCCCGCAGACTGACAGCCTCCTCTGTTGCATGTAACGCATTTCTTGTATAGAATGTTGCATGTAACTTTGCCTTGGGAGGAATGGAATGGCAACCACCAATGTCAACGCAAGAGTTCGGAAACACCGTGAAACATTACGCAAGGCCGGTCTTCGTCCGGTTCAGATATGGGTGCCGGATACCCGGCGGCCGGGCTTCGCGGCGGAATGCCGCCGCCAGTCACGGCTTGCGGCTCTAGCGGACCGGGCCGACCCTAACCTGCTGCGCTTTATGGACGAGGCCTTGGCGGATGTGGACGGATGGACCGAATAACGATGCGCGGAGATTTGGTAACGATCGCCATGCAGGGGGATTTCGGCAAGCCGAGACCGGCTTTGATCATCCAAGCCGATCCGTTCGATGAACATGCAACCGTAACCGTCCTATTGGTTTCAAGCACCCTTGTCGAGGCCCCTTTGTTCCGCGTCGTTATTCTGCCAAGCCCGGAAAACGGGCTGCAGAAACCTTCCCAGATCATGGTGGACAAGGCCATGACCGTGAAACGTGAAAAACTGGGACCGGCATTCGGACGGATCGACGCCGATACCCTGGTGGAGGTTGAACGATGCCTGGCGGTGTTCCTGGGCATCGCTCACTGACACGGTCCTCTGAAAAGGGTTGAAAAATTGGAAAACCCGGTGGTGGGACGCAACAGATCCTTCAATTCAAAATGGGTAACCCTCTTGCCATTCCCACCCCGATTGTAACTTTGACTCTTCAATGGTATTTTTAGAGATACGTTTGGAGGTATAAGCCATGTCGAAAATCCCCAAAATCATCCCCATTTCCGATCTTCGTCAGGATGCCAGCGGCATTATCAAGC
>JAFGOW010000005.1 GCA_016926265.1 Deltaproteobacteria bacterium
CCGGTTCGGGTGGATTTCATAGAGCGGCAAACTGTCTGACCGATAGGGAGTTTTTGCCGCTCCCCGAACCGGCGGCGGCATGGAGGGTACCCGCCGTCCTTGGGCGGGCAAAGTCAACGGGGCGCCCTTTTTCGCTTCCTTTTTGGGCGCGCAAAAAGGAAGAGGGGTACGGGGCGGAGCCCCGGAGCAGGAGCAGACGGGAAAAAACCGGCAGTCACCCGATAGCGGCTTTCTGCTGATTTGAAGCCTTTTGTTTCGCCTTGCCGGCGACCTACTTTTCTTTATGCCGATAAAGAAAAGTAGGCAAAAGAAACCGGCCCCGTTTCCGCTCGCCCTTAAGGGTTTGGTTCCCTCCGACGAGCGGAAAAATGGGGTTGAAAGTCTTTCGAACCTAAAGAAGGGGCGCGGGGCGGAGCCCTGAGAGAAAGAAAAATTAACCGGACTAGCGGGGGCGGTCCCCCGACGCCTCGCGGCTGTCGAGCAGGATCGTCACCGGCCCTTCGTTGCTGAGCCGGACCCTCATCGAAGCGCCGAAAACGCCGGTGGCGACCTCGATCCCGGCGGAGCGCAGCGCCGCGACATATTTCTCGTAGAGGGCCTGGCCGATCTCCGGCGGCGCGGCCCGGGAGAAACCGGGGCGCCGGCCCTGGCGGCAGTCCGCCAGGAGGGTGAACTGGGAAACCGCCAGGATGCTCCCGCCAACGTCTTGCACCGAGAGGTTCATCTTCCCCTGGCTATCCTCGAAGATCCGCAGATGAACGGTCTTGTCCACCAGATAGGCCAGATCCCGCTCCGTATCCCCCTGCTCGACCCCGACCAGCACCAGGAGGCCGGGGCCGATTGCTCCCACCGTTTTGCCGGCCACGGTCACTTCGGCCGTTGAGACCCGTTGCAGTACGGACCGCATCCTAGACCTCCCCGGCCAGTTCCCGGAGCAGCGCCAGGTTCCTGGCATCCATCCCGTCGTCGTCCCCCTTCGGGGTTTCGAGGATCTTGGGGATCGTAAGAAACCGCTCGTCCCTGAGCAGGGACTGGAACCCCTCCCGGCCGATGGCCCCGGAGCCGATATGTTCGTGGCGGTCGACCCGGCAGCCGCACCCCTTCTTGCAGTCGTTGAGGTGAAACAGCGCGATCCGGTTGAGGCCGATTCGATCGTCGAATTCCGCCATCACCTCCCGATAGCCTTCCGGGGTCGAGAGATCGTAGCCGGCGGCGAAGGCGTGGCAGGTATCGAAGCAGACCCCGAAGCGCTCCTCGGGGAGCCCGGCCAGGATCGGGGCCAGCTGTTCGAAGCGGTGGCCGAGGCAGCTCCCCTGCCCGGCGGTGTTCTCGACCAGGATCCGGACCCCGTCCGGCGCCGTTTCCAGCAGTTCGCGAAAGGCATCGGCCACCCGAGCGATGCCATTGTCCTCGCCGCTTTCGAGCGGCGCGCCGGGGTGCATCACCAGGTCCGGCACCTTGAGCAGGGCGCAGCGCCGCAGCTCGTCGCCGAAGGCCTCGATGGAGCGGCGCCGGACCGCCGGGTCCGGGGAGGCGAGGTTGATGAGATAGCTGTCGTGGGCCGCCACCGGACCGATGGCGCTCGCGGCCCAGGCGCTCCGAAAACGCGCGATCTCCTCGTCGCCGAGCGGTTTGGCCCGCCACTGGCTGGCGTTTTTGGTGAAGATCTGGATGGCGTCGCAGCCGACCTTCACGCCGCGGCCGATGGCCTTGTCGATTCCACCGGCAATGGACATGTGGGCGCCGAGAATCTGTCTGGTCATGATGGATCCGAATTCATTCGTTACTATTCACAATCTCCGCAGGTACCCGCGTTTAAAGTATCAAGCCCTTTTATGGTGGACTCTCTTCGCGTTCTTAATATCTTCGCGTGAAACAAGCCCCTGTTTCACCGCCCGCTCGCCGTGCTCGCTCAAGGACGCCAAGAGCGCAAAGGGAACCACCCTCTCCCTCTCTTTGCGCCCTTTGCTTTGCGGTTAAAAGGTCTTTTTTCTTCGCGTCGTCGCGTCTTCGCGTGAGGCAAGCCCCTCTTTGCGCTCTTTGCGATCTTTGCGGTAAAAGATCATGGCGATGGTGAATAGTTACTTCAATTCAATAGATGGCGGGAACCTGGGCCGCGCTCGCCACCCGATGGTCAACGAAGGGGGGCGTCTCCCCCTCGGGTCCGACCCAGACCGTCTCCATGCCGAGTTCCTTGGCGGTCTTTAGATTTTTCAGGGTGTCCTCCACCATGACGCAACGCTCTCCGGCCACCCCGAGCCGGTCCAGCACCTTGCGGTACGGCTCGGGATACGGCTTGGGCAGAAAGGAGGCGATGCGGATGTCGAAGATGCCGTCGAAGCAGGCCTCGACCCCGAGACAGGCCAGCACCCGCCGGGCGTATTCCGAGGAGGCGTTGGTGAAGACCACCTTGCGCAGCGGCGAGGCGACCAGGGCTTGAAGCAGTTGGGGGTCCTGGCCGAGCCGGGCCGCGATGTCGACGTCGTGGACGTAATCGAGATAGTCCTCCGGATCGACGCCGTGATGCCGGATCAATCCCCCGAGTGTTACGCCGTAATCGCTCCAGTAGCGACGCCGCAAACCGTCCACGGCCTCCTTGGCTATGCCGAGGACATCGCTCATGTAGAGGTTGATCCTCCGGTCGATGAGCGAGAAGAGATCACGCTCCCGGGAATAGAGGGTGTTGTCGAGATCGAAGATAAGAACGTCGGTCATGAAATCACAGTAGGAAAGTCAACCGGGAGAGTAGTCTCCCTCAAAAACCTGGACCGCGGGTCCGGTCATGTAGACCTCGCCGCTGGCGGCCCACTCCAGCTCCAGATCCCCCCCCAGCAGATGGTTGAGGATACGCCGCTCGGTCAGGCCGTTCAGCGCGCCGGCCACGGTCACGGCGCAGGCCCCGGTGCCGCACGCCAGGGTCTCCCCGGAACCCCGCTCCCAGGTGCGCTGCCTGACCTGGTTGCGGGAGAGGATCTCCACGAATTCGACGTTGGTGCGGCGCGGAAAGAGGGCATGGTTCTCGATCGCCGGCCCGTATTTTTCCACCGGGAAGTCGGCCACCGTCGGGACGAAGAGGACACAGTGGGGGTTGCCCATGGAGACGCAGGTAATGCGGAAGATGCGGTCGAGGACCGCCAGCTCCTCGTTGACCACCAGGGCTGTCGCCTCCCCCTGCATCGGGATCTCGGCCCGGGTCAGGCGCGGGTTGCCCATCATCACCCGCACCCTTTCCACCTTGCCGGAGGCGTTGGTGAAGAGCCGCAGGGTCCGGATCCCGGCCTGGGTCTCGACGCTGATCTCGGCGCGGTCGACCAGGCCGTGGTCAAAGGCGTACTTGGCCACGCAGCGGATGCCGTTGCCGCACATCTCCGCCTCGCTGCCATCGGCGTTGAACATCCGCATCCGGACGTCGGCGACGGTGGAAGGGAGGATCAGGATCAGGCCGTCGGCGCCGATCCCGAAATGGGGGCGGCTCACCGCCACGGCCAGGGAAACGGGATCGTCGATGGACTCCTCGAACCCGTTGACATAGACATAATCGTTGCCGGCTCCATGCATCTTCGCGAATTTCATAGTAAAAACCTGTCAAAAAGAGGTTAGACAAACAACGGCAGGACGGAAAACTGGCTGATATCGACATAACCCCGGTCGGTCAGCTTCAACGAGGGAATCACCTCCAGCCCCATGAAACTCAGCGGCATGAAGGGATCCGGAAGGGAGCTCCCCAGCTTCCGGACCTCCCGGTGCTGACGCTCGGTCAGGCGGTGCACCTCTTCGACGCCGGCATCGGACATCAGGCCGGCGATGGGGAGCGGCAGCAGATCGAGGACGTATTCCCCGACGGCCACGGCCTGGCCGCCGCCGCATTCGGCCACGGCCCGGGCCGCGGTCATCATGGAGAGGTCGTCGCACCCCATCACCATCAGGTTGTGGTGGTCGTGGGCCACGGTGGCGGCGATCGCCCCCCGCTGCAGGCCGAAGCCCCGGATGAAGCCGAGGCCGACCCGGCCGCTGCCGCGGTGGCGCTCGATGACCGCCATCTTGAGGAGATCCCGGGCCGGATCACTCATGGCCAGCCCGTCCTGCACCAGGGGCGTCTCGATCAGCTCGGTGGTCAGAAGCTGGCCCGGCATCATGCCGATGACCCGCATCCGCTCGGAAGCGGCCGGAATCCGGAACGAGACCGCATTCCAGTCGACGCGCACCGTATCCCGGACCGCCGCATCCCGGCCCGCCCCCGCCCTGTCCAGAACCCCTGAAACCAGGGCGCCGCCTTCGGCCACCAGGCGCCCGGCCACGAACACCAGCTCGGCCCGCGGCGCTTCCAGATCGCTGAACACCACCAGGTCGGCGCGCCGGCCCGGGCCGACAAAGCCGCGGTCGAAAAGCCGGAAATGCTCGGCGGCGTTGAGGGTCGCCAGGCGCAGCGCAGAAAGCGGCTTCACCCCTTCGCGGATCGCGAGCCGCACGGCGTGGTCGATGGAGCCCTCGTCGAGGAGGTCGCCGGGGTGGCGGTCGTCGGTGCAGAGGCAGAGCCAGCGTTCGTTTTCCGGGGTCAGCAGCGGCAGCAGATTCCGGAGATTGTGGGCCGCGCTCCCTTCGCGGATGAAGATCCGCATCCCGAGCCGCAGCTTTTCCTGCGCCTCCTCCACGGTGACGCATTCGTGGTCGGAGCGGATGCCGGCCGCGGCATAGGCGTTGAGCCCCTTGCCCGACAGCCCCGGACAGTGGCCGTCCAGGGGCCGCCCCTCGCAGACGGCGAGTTCGGCCAACACCCGGGGGTCGGCGCCGACGACGCCGGGGAAGTTCATCACCTCGCCGAGGCCGATGACGCCCGGCTCGGTCAGGAGCTCGGCGAGCTGTTCCGGGCCGAGTTCGGCGCCGGAGGTGGCCAGCGGGGTCGGCGGCACGCAGGAGGGGATGGTGACATAGGTGGAAAGAGGGGAGGACTCGGCGTCGCGGAGCATGAAGCGGATGCCGGGGACGCCGAGAACGTTGGCGATCTCGTGGGGGTTGGTGATGACGGTGGTGACGCCGTGGGGGAGCACGGCCCGGGCGTATTCGCGCGGGGTCACCATGGAGCTTTCGATATGGAGGTGGGCGTCGATGAGGCCGGGCGCGACATAGCGTCCCCGCAGATCGACGGTTTCCCGCCCCTGGTAGCCGTTGCCGATCCCGACCACGAAGCCTTCGTGGATGGCGATGTCGGCACCGTAAACCGTGGCGGAGAGGACATCGACCACCCGTGCGTTGCGCAACACCCGATCGGCCGGGAGATCCCCCCGCGCCACCGCGATTCTGTCGCTTGTTGCCATGTTGTTTCCTCCCATGGAGACGGCGCCAATCCAGTTGGCGAAACCAAAAGCTTCAATTCAAAAACAAGCTGCTATGGGCTGGCCGTTGAATTTTTCCTCTCTGCTGCTGCACCGGGGCTCCGCCCCGCGCCTCTCTTCCTTTATGCGCGCCCAAAAAGGAAGCGAAAAAGGGCGCCCCGTTGACTTCGCCCGCCCAAGGGCGGCGGGTTCCCTCCATGCCGCCACCGGTTCGGGGAGCGGCAAAAACTCCCTCAAGGTCAAACAGTTTGCCGCTCTATGAAATCCACCCGAACCGGCACCGGCATTCCGGCTGCGTCAACAATGGGGTTTAGACCCACGGTTCAAAAGACCTTCAACCCTCATTTTTCCGCTCGCCGGAGGGACGGTTTTTACGGCGGGGATGTCGAGCGCAAACTGTCTGAGGCGTTTCTCAGCCGAGTTTTTGCGCTCGCCGCCGTAGAAACCGGCCCGGAGGGGAC
>JAFGOW010000047.1 GCA_016926265.1 Deltaproteobacteria bacterium
CATCCGGTGCGGGCCACGATCTCCGATGTCGGCCCGATGCTGATGGGGCGGCTGCTGGGTCTCAACGAGACCCAGACCGGGGTGCTCACCCTGGTGTTCCGCATCGCCGACGACAATGGCCTGCTGCTGCTCGACCTCAAGGACCTGCGCGCCATGCTCCAGCATGTCGGGGACAACGCGGCCCAGTACCGCAACCAGTACGGCAACGTCAGCTCCGCCAGCATCGGCGCCATCCAGCGCGGGCTGCTGCGGCTCGAGGAGGAAGGGGCGGACCGCTTCTTCGGCGAGCCGGCCCTCGACCTCGACGATTTCATGCGGTGCGACGAAAACGGCCGCGGGGTCATCAACATCCTCGCCGCCGACCGGCTGATGGCCTCTCCCAACCTCTACGCCACCTGCCTGCTGTGGCTGCTGGCCGAGCTCTTCGAACAACTCCCCGAGATCGGCGATCCACTGAAGCCGAAGCTGGTCTTTTTCTTCGACGAGGCCCATCTGCTCTTCAAGGATGTCCCCAGGGCGCTGGAGGACAAGATCGAGCAGGTGGTGCGCCTGATCCGTTCCAAGGGGGTCGGCATCTACTTCGTTACCCAGAATCCTTTGGACCTTCCCGACGCCGTGCTCGGCCAGCTCGGCAACCGGATCCAGCACGCGCTGCGCGCCTTCACCCCCCGCGACCAGAAGGCGGTGCGGGCCGCGGCCCAGACCTTCCGCGCCAATCCGGGCCTCGATGTCGAAACGGAGATCACCCAGCTGGGGGTCGGCGAGGCCCTGGTTTCGCTGCTGGATGAAAAGGGGATTCCCGCTCCCGTGGAGCGGGCCCTGATCTATCCGCCGGTCAGCCGCATGAGCCCCCTGAACGACCGCGAGCGGGACTCCATCGTCCGCGGCTCCCTGCTCTACGGCCGCTACCAGGAGAGCGTCGACCGCGATTCGGCCTACGAGCGCCTCAGCCGCCGCGCCGAGCAGGCGCCGCCGCCCGAGGCCCCCAAGCCCTCGCAACCGGCTCCCCGGGCCGAGCGCAAGAGTTCCGGCATGGGGATGTTCGAGGCCCTGGCCAAGAGCGCGGCCCACGCCATCGGCAGCCAGGTCGGAAGGCAGCTGATCCGGGGCATTCTCGGCTCGATGCTGGGGGGAAAAAGGCGTTGACGCCTTCCGTTTCCACGTTTGTGGCTATTTACGATCGGCGGGATCTTTTACCGCAAGATCACAAGGACGCCAAGATGGAAGAAAAAAAGGAGGGTTTCCTTTGCGCCCTTGGCGTCTTGAGTGAGCTTGAGCGAACGGGCGTGAGATCAAAGACCTTGCCTCACGCGAAGACGCCAAGAGAGGCGACCCGAAAACGCCCTGATGCGATAAATGCGGGAACGGCCGGAGATTGTGAATAGTTTGCTCCGTTTTTCATTTGGAGCGGTTTTTTTCGCCGCTTCGGCGCGAGGTCGGAAGTTACTCCGAAACGAAAGGGAGGTCGCATGAAGCCAGGAATGAAAGGATTGCTGTTGTTGCTCACGCTCTTTCTCGCCCCGGGCTGGGCCATCGCCCGCGATGCCGATCAAAGAGCCATGGTCCACAAACCGATCACCCTCTACGGCGGCAGCAAGGGGGATCCCTATACCCTCTACCTCCCTCTCGAATTGACCCGCCCAGGGGAGATCAGCGTCTATCTCCGGGTGGATGACCTCGACCCCGACCCCAAGAACCAGAACTTCGAGCCGCTGCGGGTGGTGGTGGTCGACGGCCGCGCCTTCAAGAAGATGGCGCCGAGCCAGTGGAAAAAATTCTGCGTCGAAGCCAACAAGTACAATCCCGTCGAATGGCTGGCCGGGGACGAGATCCGCGGCTTCGTCAAGGGGGTGAAACATCTGTTCGGCAAGAAGGAGAAACCGCCCGCCTATTTCCACGGCCAGATCGCCTGCGGCCGGGAAGGGACCGGGGAATCGATCTGGCATGCCGTCGATGCGCCGGAGCTGGCCAAAACCGAAGGCCGCTACGTCGTCATCCTGCGCAACATCGCCCCCTTCAAGGCCAGCGCCCGGATTCTGATCCGCTATCCGGGGGAGAGCTGGGATTTCGATCCGGCCGTAACCCGTTCCACCCAGGTCCACCCCGACCTGGCGGTGGAAGAGGCTGCCCTCAATGCCGGCAAACAGCTGGAGGTGACGTTGGCCAACCGCGGCCAGGGAGTGCTCCACGAGGGATTCTGGCACCTGAAGGGGGAGCGGGCCGTGACCCTGATCGCCAAGGTGGACGGCCGCAGCTACGGCGCCACGCTGCCGGCCTTCGATCCGGAGCGGCGGCTCCTGAAACCGGGGGGAACGCTGGTTTATACCTTCGACAAGCTGCGTCTCGCCAAGGCCGGCGAGGTGAGCGTCACCGTCGATGCCTCCAACCAGGTGTTCGAGGAGCGCAAGGACAACAACGTCCTGACCCGCTCGCTCGGCGCTCCCCAATTCGTCCCCCTCGGGACCCGGCCGGTTGCCACGATGGCCAAGCCGAGGCCGGATCTGGCGGTGACCGCGATCCAGCTCAACCCCGGCAAGGTAATCGAGGTGATGGTGCGGAACGTCGGCAACGCCGGGCTGGATCCCGCCCTGTGGAGCGGCGCCAACCCGCCGCTGCTCAACCTGAAGATGAACGGCAAAGGGTGGGCCAACGTCACCCTTTCGTTCCTCGACCCGGCCCGCAGCCTGGCCCGCCCCGGCGGCACCGTGGTCTATTCGACGGACTATAAGCTCACCAAAAAGGCGGTGATCACGGCCACCATCGACGACACGGGCCTGATCGAGGAAACGGACGAGGGGAACAATAGCCTGAAGGTGACGCTAAAACCCTGACGGTGTCATAAAAAAATCTCGGATGAAAACAGTGGATGGCGAACCGTGGGGAACCCGCCATTCACTGTTTTTCTTAAAAAAGGGAGGGCTCGGCTGTTGCTGCCGCCGCTAAAAATGAGCCTCGCCCGTGGCCGCAGACCGGAATGGATCGGAAAATCCTTTTATTCCGTAACGGTTTCCTGCAAAATTCAATTCGGATTTCCCGAAACCCGGTTCTCAAAAAAATCGCGGAAAGATGAAAACAAGCCCCTTCCTTTCTAGGATCGCCTTCCTGCTGGTACTGGGCCTCTCCTTTTTTGCAACGGGAAAGGCGGCCGCCGCCGTTTCGGTGAAGGTGCTCATTCTCAACTCCTATCACCTGGGCTATCTCTGGTCCGACGGCGAGGTCGCCGGGATTGAAAACACCATCAAAAGAGTCCTGCCCGATGCCTACATCGCCATCGAATACCTGGACACCAAGCGGGTTTCCTCTGAAAAAAGCTCTGAAAATCTCTTTGCCCTGTTCCGGGATAAATACCAGGGGTGGCGTTTCGATCTGATTGTCTCGGTGGACGACAACGCGTTTACTTTTTTGAAAAAATTCCGGCGGCAGCTTTTCGGGGAAGTCCCCGTCGTGTTCTGCGGGGTCAATTACTTCAAGCCCGAGATGCTTCATGGGTTGGAAAAGGCCACCGGGGTTACTGAAATCCATCGTATCGCCGACAATGTGCGGTTGATGCAAAGCCTCCACCCGGGGCTGAAAAAGGTGACCGTGGTCACGGATGTGACCGTCAGCGGCCAGATCAGCCTCCAGGAGGTGAAGGATGCCATCCCCCGGTTTTCCGAGCGCCTGGAATTCGAATTTCTCGAGGGCTTGCCCCTTCCGGAGCTGGAACGCCGTCTTTCCCGCCTCTCCTCGGGATCGGCGGTCTTTCTGCTCAACTATTTCCGGGATCAGGCCGGTAATTACTATGAGCCGGAAATGGTCATGCCCAGAATTTCCACGGCCAGCCCGGTTCCGGTCTATTGCTTCAGCGAGTTCTATCTGAATCACGGTGTCACGGGAGGGATCATCAACGAAGGCTATCTCCACGGCGCCCTGGCCGGGAAAATCGCCCTCAGGGTGCTGGGCGGGGAAGACCCCTCGCAAATGCCCGTCGTTGAGGGGCCGATGAACCCGGTGTTCGATTACCGCCAGATGCAGCGTTTTGGGTTGAACATTTCCGCCCTGCCCCTCGACGCGACGATTTTGAACCACAAAGAAAAGGACCGGAAAGACATCCTGGTGCTGCATTCCTACGATCCGGAATTCAGCTGGACCACAAACGTCAACAGGGGGTTGAGGGATGTCCTGCGCCAGCGCCGGGATCTCGGCGAACTGTTTGTCGAGTACATGGACACCAAGCGGATTTTCACCAAGCGGTATCTCAACCAGCTCTACGAGCTGTTCCGCCTCAAATATGCCAACCGCTCCCTCGACCTCGTCATAACCACCGACGACAATGCCTTCGATTTCGTGCGCGAGTTTAAAACCAATCTGTTCAAGGAGACTCCCGTTGTTTTCTGCGGGGTCAACTACATGGAGAATCCGGATTCCGCCGCTCGCGAGAATATGACCGGAGTCCTGGAATCCTTTGATTTTTTTGGAACCGTCAAGGTCATTCTCGATACCGATCCGGAGGTGGAAACCATCCTCCTCATCAACGACCACACCACGACCGGGGTCAAGATGGGAAGGCGGGTCATGGAACTGCTCCCCCACATCAAGCCGACGGTATCATTCGAGTTCCTTCCCTCCATGGGGATGAAGGAACTGGTTGAAAAGCTTGGCCGGCTGGATAAAAAAACGGCGGTGCTTTTCCTCAATTACTATGTGGACGGCAACAACGTCCGGTACGGCATCGAAAAAAGCGTTCGGGCGATCACCTCGGCCTGCAACCGGCCGGTTTTCAGCCTCTGGGAGCACACCTTGGGTTACGGGGTGGTCGGCGGCAGCATGGCCTACGGTTATGACCAGGGGGCGCTGGCCGGCGGTCTGGGATCACGGCTCCTGGATGGCGAAAATGCTTCCCAAATCCCCCTGATCAAAGAGCATCCCTACCGATATATCTTCGACCACCCGGTGCTCGCCCGCTTCGGAATCTCCCGGCAGCGGTTGCCGAAAGAGAGCATCGTCATCAACAGTCCGCGGGGGTTCTGGCAGGAGCACCGCAAGAAAGTGATTGCGGCGGCGATTATTTTTGGTGCCCTCCTGGCCGGTCTGCTTCTGCAGCAGCGGCGGATCCGCAGCCATGAAAAACGCACGGCCCGGATGCAGACGGAAGCCCGTTTGGATGGGTTGACGAACACCATTGTCCGCAGGTATTTTCTCCCCGAAGTCGAAGAGTTGCTGAAAAAGGCCCGCGCCGGCAAGAAGCCTCTGGTGCTGTGCTATGGGGACGTCAACAATCTCAAATACGTCAACGACACCTTCGGCCACCAGGAGGGGGATCATTACCTCGTCGCCATGGCGGGGATCATCAAGGCGTTCATCCGCTTTTCTGACCGGGTTTACCGCATGGGCGGCGATGAATTCATGATCGTTTTTCTCGAGTGCGACCTGGTCAATGCGGAGCGCCGCCTCCGCGCCATCCGCCAGGAAATCGCCCGCCTCAACCGGTCCGCCGAATCCCGTTACCTTCAAGGGATCAGTTTCGGCTGCGCCGAGTTCGATCCTTTTTCGCCCCAAACCCTGCAGCAATTGATGGAGCAGGCCGACCTCAACATGTACGAGGAAAAAAGCCAAAAAGAGTCAACCAAACAGCCCATCGGTTCCTGATGTTCCCTCCTCCGGGCCTTGCCGCCGGGTCGTTGGCCGTTTTCCGACAGGTTGCCGAAAAGCCGCGCCTTGGGCCCTGGTGCGGTGAGGCCAGAAGTTTTTCAAAGGCACACCCCTGGCCGTAAAGGCTTGCGCTTCTCGAAAATCCCCCGCTTTGCTTAAAAAACAAAATCTCTTTTTTCTTCCAGGATATTTTTCCCCGTCACAAGCCGGGGGCTTTTTAGCCGTGGTCTTTTCCGGAACGGCCGGAACCGCCCCCTGCCGGCAGAAAAAACTTTTAAAATAGGGGCAAGTTGGCAAGTTTCCTGAATGAAAATCCTGGTTGGCGGGCATTTGTAAAGCCCCGCCTTGTCACCGGGAAATGGCGTTTCAATGGAACCTCTTGCAGAAGGGTTGTCATCCCCGCATGCTTCTATCGGGGATCCAATATTTTTCATTGGTTGCAAGTCTGGATTCCGGCTTGAAACCTGCCGGAATGAGGTTTTTGCCGATTTTTGCAAAAGGCTCAATGGAGAGTAGCGATGGGAAAGACGGTTTGGGTAATCGACGATCCGGTTTTGAAGGGCGTGTCCCCGCTGGAATTGGGGGCGGGTGGAGAGGCTGGAGCCGCCAAAGGGGGGGCCGCGCCCCTTTCGGAAACGGCGCGCAAAAATCCCGCCTGCGCTTTCAGCCTCTCGCTGTTGGCCTGGGGAAGCGGGCAGATGTATCTCGGGCGCTGGCGCCAAGGGCTTTTCTATCTGGGGACCACGGTCCTGTTTTTTGCGGGGATCGCCGGTGTGGCGGTCTGCTGGGAGCGGGTCGCCCCGCTGTTTAAGGCCATGCCGGAACTTTTTTTCGTTGCCCACGGCCTGTTTCTGGCGGGACTGCTGTTCTGGCTGTTCAACGCCGTGGAGGCCTATTACCGGGCGCTGCGCACCAGGGGCGGTCAATTTGTCGGCGTGGAACGGATGATCTGGCCGCTGGGCGGATCGGTATTGTTCCCCGGCTGGGGGCAGTTTCTCAACGGCCAGCCGCGCAAGGGGATTTTTTTTCTGCTGTTTGGGATGGCGGGGGTCTTTTCCCTTGGGGCCTTGGTTTTGATCCGCCAGGTTTGGCCCCTGTTCCCCATCCCTGAGCAACGCCATCTGATGGAGATCTGCCTGATCGGGGCCGTTGCTCTCATCCCCCTGGTGGTTCTCCTGTGGCTGGTCTCGATCTATGACGCTTTCCGTGCCCGCGAAAAATTTCCGGGCAGCGGCTGGAGAGCGAGGATCGCCTGGCGTTCCTCCCAGGACCGGGGGTTTCTGGGGGAACTGGTGCCCCACTGTTCGGCACTGCTCGGCCTGATGCTGGCCATTTCACTGGGGATGCAGTTTTATCCGAAGCCGTATTACGTGACGGCCCTGAAAAACCTTCGGTTGGAGATGCTCCACGGCGGCATGACCATTCTTCCCCAGTGGGTTCAAGGGATCCTGGATTTTCTCGGCTAGCCGGCTCTGCCCCATCGTTGTCCCCCCTCTGTCGATGAAGGCGTGCCGGCCCCCATCGGCGCCGCAGTTCCTTTTCCGGATCCTTGGTTTTTCCCGTCCGGTTCGGAATTGGCCGGGAGTTTGGCCGCGCCGTCCACAGCGGACCAAAAGCGGTTGCCGTCAAATCTGGTTTTGGGCCATCGCACCGGGGTTTTGAGATGGTCCGGTTGGGGAATCCGGATTTGACGGCGAATGGCGGGAAAAATCTTTGGGGAAAAGAAGGACCTGAGATAGAATCAAGGTGATTTGAGAGGTTTCGGAACGGATTTGAGACCGACAGGGAGGATGAAGATCCTTCCCGCGTTTTGAAAGAAGCGGCGGCGATTGGAGGGGGCCTGGAGAAAAACAATCCGAATCGTCTCTCCGGCTCTGCCGGGCCTGGCTCCCAAGGGGATATCCTATGGATGGACGAATGCTGGGGTCGTTTTTACTGGTGCTGGGTTTGATTCTGGTGGTGGTGGCCGGATATTTTCTGCGCAGCCGCCAAGGAAGGGGCAGGGGGGAACTGGTCGGGGATAAGCGGCGGATCGAACCGGCGGCGTCTGGATTGTGGGTCTGGATCGGCCGTGTCGGAAGTCTGGTGAGCATTATGGGCACCTTGCTGATTGTGTTGACAAAGCAGTAGCCGACTGGTCGGATAGCAAAATGGAAAATTGGGCGTTTTGGGTTGGAGAGGGCTTGCCGTGAAACCTAAAAAACCATCTGCCGGTCCGGATCGCGCCCAACAGATCATGGACGAGGCGCGTCGCGAGCAGCAGCAGCGGATGCAGGGTTACCGGGAGCGGGCGCTGAAGATCTTCCCTTGGATCTGCGCCCGCTGCGGGCGTGAGTTTGCGGGGAAAAAACTGGCCCAACTCACCGTACACCACAAGGACCACAATCACGACAACAACCCTCCCGACGGCAGCAATTGGGAGCTGCTCTGTCTCTACTGTCACGACGACGAGCATTCCCGCGGCCTCGATCAGAACTGGTACGAGGCGGGGAGTCCCGAAGGGGCGCCGAAGCCATCGGCCACCTTCAAGCCTTTCGCCGCCCTGGAAAACCTGCTCAAAGACAAGAAATAGGAGACGGATTAAGAAAATGGGCGGACACGGGGTTGGCCACCGCATTCCGCATTTTTTCCCGCCCATCGACCGTTGACCAATGACCAGGGACCGATGACTGCCATTCAGAACAGGTAGGAGAGGCTCGCGGCGCCGAATTCATCGGGGCTGTCCTGGGTTTTGAACTCCTTGGTGCGGAAGATCTGGGTGTAGGAAAAGCGCCAGCGCCCGAGCTGGATCGCCAGGCCGGTCTGAAAATCCCCGACCAGGTACTCCTTGTCCACTGAGTGGCTGTCGCGGAAGGTGTTGCCGTCCAGAAAGATGTTGCGCAGCACCAGCCGCCCTTCGACCCCGGCGAAAAAATACCAGTTGAAGTGGTGATGGTTGGCGAAAAAGCCGCCCCCCGGCAGGCTGGGCCGAATGCGCGGCGGACCGAAATCCTCGCGGAGATCGGGTCCCACCCGGAGCGTGAAACCGACGGCGCCGTAAGTGAAGACATTGCCGAGAGCGCCGCCGAAATGGGGTATGAAGTCACATTCCAAAAAGAAAAACAGGCTTTTCTTCTCGAACCTCCGTGCCTGCTCGTAGAACAGATTGATTCCCAACTCATTCTTCAGTTGGTTGTCCCATCCCCGCGGCTCTGCCAGATCGAAGGCCGAGTGCCAGCTCTCCTGGACTTCCTCGGCGAGGGACCAGGGGCCGATCACGCCGATATCCAACTCGATCTTGTCGTAACGACGGCTCCCCTGATTGGCCACCAGACCGAAGCCGGCATGAAGCCAGCCGGCGTAGGGGCGGTCTTCCACGATCAGTTCCCGCCGCGAAATGTCTTCCGGTGTGAAAATGCTCTGGGCGATGGAGATGCTGGCGCGGGCCAGGGGTTTTCCCTCGGGGGACTCGGAGCGTTCGGCGCTGAACCAGGGGAGTTGGTCCGCCATCCTGACGATCCAGGGTATCGGCTCCGTCAGGCAGTTGATGCCGCTGCCGTGGGTGAAATGGCCGTCGGTGCCGCGGCCGGCGAAATCGTTCTCCAACTGGATGCTGCAGATGGGGCCGGAGCCGTCGGCACGGCTTGGCAATGGACCGGGTAACAACCAGCCCAGAAGGAGCGCCGTCAGCAACGGCCAGGGGTGCGGCCGCAGCGGGGACCAGTCTGGCGGTGGGGTTGAAAACATGCTTTGCCCTGAGACCTCGGTTATATAATTCAATTATAGCCGCCAAGGGAGTTCGCATGACCTCCGCGCCGCGAAACCTCCATATCGGAACCTCCGGTTGGCATTTTGACCACTGGCGGGGGCCTTTTTATCCTCCCGGATGGCCGCCGCGGGACCTGCTCGATTTCTATGCCGGCCGGTTCCGGGCGGTGGAGATCAACAATTCTTTCTACCGGCTGCCGACGGTGGAGACGCTGCAATCCTGGCATGATAAGGTTCCGGAAGATTTTCTGTTCGCCGTCAAGGCCAGCCGCTACATCACCCATATGAAAAAGCTCAAGGATCCGGCCGATTGCCTGCCGCCCTTTCTGGACCGGATCCGGACCTTGGGCGCCAAGCTGGGGCCGATTCTGTTCCAGTTGCCGCCGCGCTGGCGTTGCGACACCGAGCGGTTGCGGGCTTTTCTGGGGCAATTCCCGGCTCCTTTCCGCTGTGCCTTCGAGTTCCGGGATGAGAGCTGGCAGCGGGACGAGGTCTATCGGATTTTGGAGGAGGATGGCGCCGCCTGTTGCCTCTTCGATCTGGAGGGGCGCCCAGGTCCGCAGGCCGAGACCGCGGATTTCGTCTATCTGCGCCTCCATGGGCCGGGGAGCGCCTATCGGGGGAGTTACGGCGGGGAGGCCCTGGCGTCGTGGGCAACCCGGATTCGGGGCTGGCTGCGGGAGGGGAAGGAGGTGTTTTGTTTTTTCGATAACGACGAGGGCGGCTTTGCGGCGCTCAATGCCTGGTCGCTCCAGGAACTGCTGGCTGAAACGGCCTGATGAATGGTGAGTGGCGGCCTCCGCTGGGGGCGTCAAACCGGCAGTAAGCGGAGGATCTCCAGCATCTGGTCATGAATGACGGCGTTGCTGGCCAGGAACTGGCCGTCGCAGAGGGAGCCGGCCCTGCCCTGGAAATCGCTGTATTTTCCGCCCGCTTCGGCGACGATCAGCAGCCCCGCCGCTACATCCCAGGGTTTCAGGCCGTATTCCCAGAAGCCGTCCAA
>JAFGOW010000048.1 GCA_016926265.1 Deltaproteobacteria bacterium
GATCGGCGCCGAAAAGGGGGGCATCATCAAACAACGCACCCCGGTGGTGATCGGGCCCCAGGAGCCGCCGGTGCGCACGGTGCTGTTGGCCCGTGCCGCCGCCAAGGCGGCTCGGGCCTACCTGTGGGAACGGGATTTCGAGGCCGTCTCGATGGGGCGGACTTTTTCCTACCGCGGGCCGCGGACCGCGCTCGAAGATCTGCATCCCGCTCTTTTGGGCCGCCATCAGCACGCCAACCTCGCCATGAGTCTGTGCGCCGCGGAACTGGTCCGTGAGGCCGGCTATCCGGTTCCCGATGCCGCCCTGAGGACAGGGGTGGAGACCGTTTGCTGGCCGGGGCGCCTGGAATGGTGGCGGGGGCTCCGCCGGGTGCTTCTGGACGGCGCCCACAACGGCGCCGGCGCCCGGGTTCTGGGGGCCTATCTGGAAGCGGAGGGGATCGACGGCATCCACTGGGTGCTGGGAATCAAATGGGACAAGGATGCCGGGGAGATCCTGGCGCCGATCCTGCCGCGTTGCCGGGCGCTTTATTGTACCGTGGCCCGGGAGGAAACCTTCATCGACCCGCACCATCTGGCCGCGGAGGGTTCCCGGAACGGGGTTGCCTCGGAGGCGTTCGCCGACCCGGAGGCCGCTTTCCGGGCGGCGATGCAAAGGCGACGGGAGGGTGAAACCATCCTCGTCGCCGGTTCCCTGTTTATCGTCGGCGCCGTTCGGGAAGTTCTGGAGATGATGGAGTTGAAGCCATGACGATTAAAGGTTCCCCACTGTTTTGGGGGTTGGTGGGGATTGCCGTTGCGGGGGTTTTTCTCCCTTCGCGGCTCTCGGCCCTCTCCCCCCCGGACAAAGACCAGCCGCTGCCGGTCACCCTGCAGGCCGACCAGCTCAGCTATGACCCCGAGAGCGGCGGCTACCAGGCGCAGGGGGATGTTTTCCTGCAGCGGGGGAAATGGCAGCTCTATTCGGATCGGATGACCTGGAATCCCGATCGCAATGAAGCGGGCGGCGAAGGCCATGTCCGGCTCCTCGACGAGGAGGGGAATGCCCTGGCGGCGCAGGCCTTTGAACTGAACCTGGAGACCGGCGCGGGCCGTCTGCATCAGGGGCGGATCTTTTTCCGGGAGAACAATTTTCACCTGGAGGCTGAAGAGCTGCACCGCCGCGATGACAGGAATTTCTCCGCCCAGGGGGCTACCTTCACCACCTGCGACGGGGATGATCCCGCCTGGCGCTTCCGGGCCGAGGAGGTTCAGGTCACCCTGGATGATTACGCCCGCGCCAAGCATGTCCTGTTCTATCTCAAGGACCTTCCCGTCCTTTATTCCCCTTATCTCATTTATCCGGTGAGCAAGAGGAAGACCGGTTTCCTGATTCCCCGTTACGGCTATTCCGACAACCGCGGGGCGCAGATCTTCCAGCCTTTCTACTGGGCTATTTCCCGCAACACCGACGCCACTTTCCATCTCGACTACCTCTCCCGGCTCGGCCTCGGCAAGGGAGTCGAGTACCGCTATATCGCCCCCAACGACAACCGGGGGGAAGTCCATGGCTACCATATCAACGGTTTTGACGAAGGGGAGGACCGCTTTGCCTTTTCCTGGGAGCACGACGGTTTCCTGCCGGGCAAGGTGCGGCTGGTGGCCGATGTCGAGTATGTCGATGAGAAGGATTTTTTCGAGGATTTCGGGGAGGAGGCGGAAGAATACAACCGGGAAACGGTGCAATCGGTGGTTTTTGCCCAGCGGAACTGGGAAAAGCTGAATCTCGGGACCCAGGTGAAATATATCAAGGATCTCGAAAAGAGCAGTGACGGCATCGTTCAGCGCCTGCCGGAGGCCCGGCTCTCCCTGGTCCGCAAACGGCTCTGGTCGACGCCGTTTTTCTTCGGGTTCGGAACTTCCTACAACCATTTCTGGCGGGACGAGGGAGCGGACGGCGATCGTCTGCTGCTGCGGCCCTTCCTGGCGGCGGTCTTCCAGCCGGGCGGGCTGGCGGAGCTGGAGGCCGAGCTCGGCGTCACCGAGCGGCTCTACTGGACCACGGAACAGGATGCCGACCAGGCCCTGTTCGACGCCAGCGTGGCGCTGTCGAGCCGCTTCTCCAGGGTGTACCCTACGGGAGGGGATTCCATCAAGAAGATCCGCCATACCGTGCAGCCCGAGGTGCGCTATTCCTACATCCCCGAAAAAGATCAGGGACAACTCCCCCAGTTCGATCATCTGGACGACATCGAGCCGGCCAACAGGGTTGCCTATTCCCTCATCAACCGGCTGACGGCACGGATCGAAGAGCCGGGGAGGGACCCCTACTATCACGAGTTTCTTTATCTCCGCCTCGGCCAGGAGTTCGACATCCGCGAATCGCGGCGCGACCGGGAGGCGGGGGATGAGCCTCTGCGCCCCTTTTCCGCCATCCGCGGCGAGATGATTCTGCGTCCCACCCGTTGGAGCTACCTCGATCTGGATGCCACCTATGATATGAACCCCGAGCAGGAACGTTTCAAGATCGTCCGCCTCGGCCTGGGGGCCAACGATCAGCGCGGCAACAGCCTGGGGTTCGGCTACAGCTATCGCGACGACGACTATGAATATCTGCACGGAACCCTCTCGACGGCTTACCTCGACCCCCTGTTCCTGACCTATTCCGGACGGTTCGATCTCAGCGGCGGCGGCAGCAATCTGGAGCACGTGCTGAAGGCTGAATGGCGGTTCCAGTGCTGGAGCCTGTTTGTCACCTTCCGGGACCGGGACGACGACCGCGGGGTCATGGTCAGTTTTTCGCTGCGGGGCCTCGGGAACATTTTTGGATCCTGAGGCGGTTTTCCCGGCCGAGAGCCGTCCTTTCGAAGGGGATCGGGGCGGATCAATTGCCGGTTTCCGGTCCGGGGCGGCGCAACGCCGTAAAAAAACTTGAAAAAAATCGAAAAGCTGGTTAGTTTTGATCAAGTTGGGGATGTTTCGTTTTATCGGGTGTTTTCAACGGGGCGGCTGATGGCGCAGATTCCCGAAATGACTGCTTCGGCTTGGTGGAAGCTCCCCTGGTGGGCGCTGCTGGTGATCGCCACCTTCCTGGCTCTGGCGCTGTTCGGCGAGCGGGGAGTGCTGAGGGTCATGGAGGTCTCCCTGCAGGGGGATCGGTTGCGGGCCGAGATTGCCCGGCTGTCCGAGCAGAACGGCCGGCTGGCGGAAGAGGTCCAGGGATTGCGCTCCGACCGGAGTTTCATTGAGGATATCGCCCGCCGTGATCTGGGCCTGGTCAAGGCCCATGAGATTATCTATGTCTTCCCGCGGGATGAACAGTCGGGGCGGGGGAGCGATGCCCCCCGGCAGGATGCCGACGCGGTGCGTTAAACGGCCTGCCGGCCGTTTTTTCGGTTTGCGTTTCGCCCCGGCCCAGCCAGCCGGGGCTTTGTTTTCCGGGTCGCCCGGCCGACGGTATTGACAGAAAAGCCTTCCAGAGGCTAGCATGGGCCGTCTGTCGCGGGCCGGAATGAACCCGGCCGCGGCGCCTGGTTTCTGAGGCGCCCGGTTTTTTAGAAAGTGGTGGCGGAAATGATGGATACCCTGCGGGGCCTGTTGCGGGAAGCACTGGCCGCCTGTTTCGAGAGCGGCTCCCTGAATTCGGGGGAGATCCCCGCCGATATCGTGGTGGAGGTGCCGGCTAACCCGGAACATGGGGATTTTGCCACCACCCTGGCGCTGGTGCTGGCCAAGAAGGAGCAGAAGGCTCCCAGAAAAGTGGCCGAAGCCCTCATGGCGGCGCTCAGGGACCGGAAAGAGATCTTCGCCCGGATCGAGATCGCCGGGCCCGGTTTCATCAATTTCTTTCTGACGAGCCGGTGCTGGTACGGGGTGCTGGAAGAGATTGCCCGCCAGGGGCAGGCCTACGGTCGGCAGCGGTTCGGCGCCGGGAAACGGGTCCAGGTCGAGTTCGTCAGCGCCAACCCCACCGGACCGCTCCACATCGGCCATGGTCGCGGCGCCGCCACCGGCGATGCGCTGGCCAGATTGCTGGCGGCGTGCGGCTATGAGGTGCAGCGGGAATACTATATCAACGACGCCGGCAACCAGATGCAGACCCTGGGACGCTCCATTCTGCTGCGTTGCCGGGAACTGCGGGGGGAAAAGGCGGCGTTTCCGGCCGACTGCTACCAGGGGGACTACATCCGGGATCTGGCCCGCGAGGCGCTGGCGGAAAAAGGGGAATCCCTGCTGTCCGCCCCCGAGCAGGAAACCATCCCTTTGCTGACCGATTTCGGCGGCCGGAAAATTTTGGCCGGCATTGCGGCCGATCTGGAGGATTTTGGGGTCCGCTTTGATCGCTGGTACAGCGAGCGAAGTCTGTTCGAGCGGGGCGAGGTGCAAAAAGGAATCGATTACCTGCGCGCCAAAGGGTTCGCCTACGAGAAGGAGGATGCCCTCTGGTTTGAATCGACCCGTTTCGGTGACGATAAGGACCGGGTCATGCTGCGGGGGAACGGTCTGACCACCTATTTCGCTTCCGATGTCGCTTACCACAAGGAGAAGTTCGATCGCGGTTTCGACCGGGTCATCGACATCTGGGGCGCCGATCACCACGGCTACATCCCCCGGATGAAGGCCGCCGTGGCTGCCCTTGGACGCGATCGGGAGGATCTGCAGGTGATCCTGGTGCAGCTCGTCAACCTGCTCCGCGGCGGGGAGCCGGTGGCCATGAGTACCCGCTCCGGCGAGTTCGTCACGCTGCGCGAGGTGATGGACGAGGTGGGGAAGGACGCCTGCCGCTACTATTTCCTGAGCCGCCATTCGGACAGCAAGCTCGATTTCGATCTGGAACTGGCCAAAGAACAGAGCTCCAGCAACCCCGTCTATTATATCCAGTACGCCCATGCCCGCATTTGCAGCATCAACCGCAAGGCGGCCGAGGAGGGAATCGGCCAGCCGGCCACGGCGGCGGTCGATTTTTCCGCATTGTCGCTTCCCGAGGAGCTGGCGCTGACCAAGCTGCTGGCGCGCTTTCCCGAACTGGTCGCCGCCGCGGGGCGGGCCTTGGAGCCCCATCGGCTTACCGCCTACCTCCAGGAGCTGGCGACTCAATTCCACGCCTACTATAACCGGTACCGCGTGGTCGGCGAGGACCCCAGGACCACGTCCGGGCGCCTCTATCTGGTCAACCGTATCCAGACGGTGATTGCCAACGCCCTTGAGATCCTAGGCATTGGCGCGCCCGAAAAGATGTGACGAAAGGGGATTCCCATGACCAACCCAATTCCGACCCGGACCAAAAAAAGGATGGAAAGGAAACATGCCCTCTGGATGATGGGGCTGGTTCTGGGGGTTTCCCTGGCCAGTTTTTTCTTCGGGATCACCGTTGGCAAGCAAGGTTCCCCACCCTCCCGGCCGGGTCCGGAGGGGAAGACCATCACCCGTATTCCGGTGCTGCCGGAAAAAGCAGTCCCCCCCATCGCTTCGGAACCCCCTGCCGCCAAGGAGGTCCCGGAAACCAAGCTGACTTTTTACGAAACCTTGCCCCGCACCCAGGGACAGCCGCTGGGTACCGGTCTCAATCCTCCTCCCACTGCCCCGGCCCAGCAACCTGTCAAGGTAGCCCCGGCTTCTGAGCCCGTCTCCGCGCCCAAAAGAGCCGCCCCGGATGTCGCCCCTCTGGTTCCATCCGTCGCCGCCGCACCGGCCCCGAAGCCGGCAGCGGAAAGAAGGAGCGTCGGCGGTCCCAATGAGGTGGCGATTCAGGTCGCTTCCTTCCGCAACCGGGAGGATGCCGAGAATCTGATGCGGAATCTGCTGAAAAAAGGGTTCCCGGGATTTGTCATGGAGGCGGATCTCCAGGACAAGGGGGTTTGGTATCGGGTCATGGTGGGTCCCTACGGCGACCGCAACAGCGCCGCGCCGGTTGTCAACCGGCTCAAACTCGAAGAACGGTTGGGCGCCTTCATCAAACAGCTTTAAAGGGGGGTCCCCTTCTTTTTCCGGAGGCAAAAACCTCTTGACTCGGGACCGTTTTTTTAACTATATTGAACCGGTTCAACAAACGGCAAACCAAGGATGACGCGGGGTGGAGCAGCCAGGTAGCTCGTCGGGCTCATAACCCGAAGGTCGGAGGTTCAAATCCTTCCCCCGCAACCAATTTTCAAACCTCCCGAAGGGGGGTTTGTCGTTCCAGCCGGTTTCACCGACCGGTTTCGGTTCTTCAGGTGGCACCCGCCGTGGTTTGTTGACAATAACCTGCTAACAGTTTGGCGGTGTAGCTCAGTTGGTTAGAGCATGCGGCTCATATCCGCAGTGTCCGGAGTTCAAGTCTCTGCACCGCCACCAAAATGCATGAACCCTTCCTGGAATCCAGGAGGGGTTTTGTTTTTTCAACCCGATTGGGGGGCATGGGGATGGAGCGGATTTTCCGCCAGACGCTGAAACGCAGCCGCCTGTTTTCGGGAGGGGAAGGCGTTCTGGTCGGCCTTTCCGGCGGCCCCGATTCCGTCGCCCTGCTCAGCCTGCTGCGCGCCGTGGCCCGGGATTACCGACTCACCCTGCGGGCCGCTCATCTCGACCATGGCATCCGTCCCGGCGCCAAAGAGGAGGCGGCCTTTGTTGAAAAGCTCTGCGCCGCCTGGCAGATCCCCCTGGTTGTCGAGCGGGCCGAGGTTCCCAGGGCGGCCCGCGACCTGCGCCGCGGCCTCGAGGAAACGGCCCGCGATCTGCGGCGCTCCTTTCTGTTGCGAATCGCAGAAGAGACCGGTTGCGTTCGGATCGCTCTTGGCCATCATCTTGGCGACCAGGCCGAAACGGTTCTCCACCGCCTGATACGGGGGAGCGGCCCCACCGGGCTGTCGGCCATGCGCCTTGCCGAAGGACCGATTTTGCGGCCGCTGCTCTCTTTTTCCCGAGGCCAGATTCGCGACTACCTGGAGCGGAACGGTCTCGCCTTTGTGGAGGATGACAGCAACCGGGACTGCCGCTTCACCCGCAACCGCATTCGGCATCAACTGATCCCCCTGCTGCGAGATTTCAATCCCAAAATCGAAGAACAACTCGGCCGGATGGCGGAAATTTTCGCCTCCGAAGAGGCGTATTGGCATCAGGAGACGGAGCGCTTGCTGGCGGTGTTGGGGGCGCGGGAAGGAACCGGCTGGAACCTCGATCTCGCCGGTTTGCGGCGGCTCCCGACGGCCAGCAGGAGACGGCTGTTGCGGCGGCTCCTGGAAGAGCTGCGGGGAACCCCGCTGGGGCTGAGCTGGCGGCAGTTCGAGATGCTGGAGCGGGTGATCGACTCTGGCCGTCCCCAGGCTGAAACGTTCTTCCCCGGCGGCTGGGCGGGGCGCGATTATGACGGGCTGCGGCTGCGCGAGGCCGCTCCCGAGGCCCCGTTTTCCTTTTCGGTGGCGCTGGAGGGCGCCGGAACGGTCGATCTCCCCGGCGTCGGCAGCCTTTCCCTGGCGATCTCGGGGCAGCGCCGCGGAGAAGACCGCTGGAGCGTGGAATTCGATGCCGACCGGATCGCTTTCCCGGTGCTGATCAGGTCGTTCGAAGCCGGCGACCGGTTCCGGCCGGCCGGCATGACGGGGACCAAAAAGCTCAAGGAGCTTTTTATCGATCTCAAGATTCCCCTTCAACGGCGGCCCCAAGTGCCGCTGGTAATCGCCTCCGGCGAGATCCTGTGGGTGGCCGGAATCCGGCGCAGCCGCCATTTCCCGACGGCGCCGGAAACGGCCAAGGTGCTCCGGGTGACCTTCCGACCACAGCGGGGATCAAATCTTTCCTTGTGATCGTTTTTGAATTTATGTTAAATTTTCAATCAATTTAGCAGGTTGATGAAATAACGCCGGGTTTGGAGGCGCTGCGCCGGAAAACGGCGCAAAAAGGGTGTCCGCCGGGCCGATTTCCGGTACAGTTGTGGCTGGAACCTGTTTTTTGTCTTTTCCGTTCTTTTTCCACCCTTGGATGGTCGCCGCTTTGCCTTTCGGTTTTTGTTGAGACCAGGCGTCGTCGTCCCTTCCCCTTTTTCCGAGGAGCTACGGTGAATCAGTTTTACAAAAACCTGGCTTTATGGCTGGTCATCTCGTTGGTCATGATCCTGCTTTTCAACATGATGACACAGAAGAGCCCGGAGCAGCAGCAGATCTCCTATTCGAGTTTCCTGGCGGCGCTGGAAAGCGAGCAGGTTCAGGAGGTGACCATCCAGGGGCCCGACATCAAGGGGAAGCTCAAGGACAACACCCTCTTCAAGACCTTCGTGCCCGACGATCCCAACCTGGTTTCCGACCTGCGCAAGAGGGGGGTGCTCATCGACGTCAAGCCCGAGGAGGACCGCGGCTTCTGGATTACGATGCTGGCCTCCTGGGGCCCCATCCTGCTGCTGATCGCGGTCTGGGTCTTTTTCATGCGCCAGATGCAGTCGGGCGGAGGCAAGGCGATGAGCTTCGGCAAGAGCCGCGCCAAACTGCTTTCGGAAACCCAGGCCCAGGTCACTTTCAAGGACGTGGCCGGGATCGACGAGGCCAAGGACGAACTGGAGGAGATCGTCTCCTTTCTCAAGGATCCCAAGAAATTTTCCCGGCTCGGCGGCCGCATCCCCAAGGGGGTGCTGCTGGTCGGCCCCCCCGGCACCGGTAAAACCCTGCTGGCGCGGGCCATCGCCGGCGAGGCCGGAGTGCCTTTCTTCTCCATCTCCGGTTCCGATTTCGTGGAGATGTTCGTCGGCGTCGGAGCCAGCCGGGTGCGCGATCTGTTCGTCCAGGGGAAGAAGAACGCCCCCTGCATCATCTTCATCGACGAGATCGACGCCGTGGGGCGCCACCGTGGCGCCGGCCTCGGCGGCGGCCATGACGAGCGGGAGCAGACCCTCAACCAACTGCTGGTGGAGATGGACGGCTTCGAGTCCAACGAAGGAGTGATCCTGATCGCCGCCACCAACCGCCCCGATGTTCTCGATCCGGCGCTGCTGCGTCCCGGGCGTTTCGACCGCCAGGTGGTGGTGCCCCGCCCCGATGTCAGGGGCCGCAAGATGATTCTCAAGGTCCATTCCCGCAAGGTTCCTCTGGCCCCCGACGTCGATCTCGACGTGGTGGCCAAGAGCACCCCCGGTTTTTCCGGGGCGGATCTGTCCAATCTGGTCAACGAGGCGGCTTTGCTGGCGGCGCGCGCCAACAAGAACCTGGTCGACAAGGACGACTTCGAGCAGGCCAAGGACAAGGTGCTGATGGGCTCCGAGCGCCGCTCCCTGGTCATCACCGAGAAGGAGAAGCGCATCACCGCCGTCCACGAGGCGGGGCACGCTTTGGCGGCTCTCTTCATTCCCGGCGTCGATCCCGTTCACAAGGTCTCCATCATTCCCCGCGGCCGCGCCCTCGGCGTCACCATGTATCTTCCCCAGGAGGAGAAGCACAACGAGGACAAGGAAGGGCTGGAGGCCATCATCTGCACCCTGATGAGCGGCCGGGTCGCCGAAGAGGTGGTGCTGGGCAGCATCACCAGCGGCGCCTCCAACGACATCGAGCGGGCCACCGCCATTGCCCGCAAGATGGTCTGCGAGTGGGGGATGAGCGAGAAGCTGGGACCACTGGCCTTCGGGGAGAAGGAGGGGGAAATCTTTCTGGGGCGGGATATCGGCCACATGAAGAATTACAGCGAAGAGACGGCGGTGGCCATCGACAGTGAGATTCGGGAGATCGTGACCCGCAACTACAACCGCACCCGCCAGATCATCGAAAACAATAAGGACAAACTGGAAGCCATCGCCGAGGCCTTGCTGGAGAAGGAAACCGTGGATGGCGACGAGATCCGGCGTCTGGTGTTCGGCGATGCGGCTCCTGCCGGCGCCGCGGATCAGGGTCCAGAGTCCGCCCTCCCGGCTGAGGGAACGGCGGGCGCAGGTTCCGCTCCAGCCGGAGGGGAAGGGTGAACCGTTCCGGGGGCGGCGTGTCCACGGCGGAACCAGAGGTTCCGCTCCCGTTCCTGATGTTGGAAGGAAAGCAGACGTCACTCGACCTCGGCCGCCCCTGCATCATGGGAATCCTCAATGTCACTCCCGACTCCTTCTACGACGGCGGCCGTTTCCGAAGCATCGACGGCGCCGTGGCCAGGGCGCGGCAGATGGCGGCGGAAGGGGCCGACATCATCGATCTCGGCGGCGAGAGCACCCGCCCCGGGGCGCCCGCGGTGACGGCGGCGGAGGAACTGGAGCGGGTGCTGCCGGTTTTGGCGCGGCTCCGGGAGGAATTGAAAATCCCTCTGTCCATCGATACCTGGAAGAGTGAGGTGGCCCGCGAGGCGCTCGCCGCCGGGGCCGCTTTCGTCAATGACATCAGCGGGTTGCAGTTCGATCCGGAGTTGGCGGGGGTGGTGTCCGAGACCGGCGCCGGGCTCTTCCTCATGCATACGCGGGGAACCCCCCGCGATATGCAGACCAACACCCGCTACGGGGACGTAGTCGCCGAGGTGCGGGCCTTTCTGGGCGCCCAGGCGGCAAAAGCCGAGGCTGCGGGCATCCCGCGGCGCCGGCTGGCGATCGATCCCGGCATCGGTTTTGCCAAGGATCTGGCCGGCAACCTGGAGTTGCTGGGGCGGCTTGGAGAGTTTCAGTCGCTGGGGTTGCCGATCCTGGTCGGAACCTCGCGGAAAAGTTTTATCGGGGCGATTCTGGAACGCCCCGACCCCGGGGAGCGCCTCTATGGAACCCTGGCCACCGTTGCTTTGGGGGTCGCCGCCGGGGCGAAGATTTTCCGGGTTCACGATGTCGGCCCCGCCAGGGATGCGGCCCTGACCGCCTGGGCCGTCTGCCGGCGTCGGCTGCGGAAAGGAACGGCCGGGAGCGGAAAAGCATGAGCGAAATCTGGGCGCTGTTCATGAATTTTCGATGGCTGGATGTCGTTGACATCCTGCTGGTGGCCTTCATCATCTACCGGATCATTCTCCTCATCCAGGGGACGCGGGCCGTGCAGATGCTGTTCGGCCTGGCCATCATCTTCCTGGTCTACCTCGGCTCCAAAGTCAGCGGCCTGTTCACGCTGCAGTGGGTCCTGGACGGCTTTCTCTCTTCGTTGGTGCTGGTCGTCGTGGTGCTGTTCCAGAGCGATATCCGCCGCGCTCTGATCCATGTCGGCAAGAACCCCTTTTTCACCGATGCCTCTTATCAGCAGGAAACCGAGATCATCGAGGAATTGGTCAAGGGATGCGTCGCCCTGGCCAGCAAAAAGATCGGCGCCCTGATCGTCATCGAACGGGAAACGGGCTTGCGGGACATGCTTGAGATCGGCGTCGAAATCGACGCCAAGGTGGCCGGCGACCTCATCACCTCCATCTTTCTTCCCTATTCTCCCATCCATGACGGTGCGGTGGTGATCCAGCAGGGGCGCCTGAAGCGGGCCGGCTGTTTTCTCCCCCTCTCCCAGAATCCCGATATCAGCAAAAGCCTCGGCACCCGCCATCGGGCCGCTATCGGCCTGACCGAACTGGTCGATGCCGTGGTGGTGGTGGTTTCCGAGGAAACCGGCAAGATTTCCGTGGTGGTGGGCGGGAAGATCACCCGCGACCTCGATTCTACGACCCTGCGGCGTCTGCTCAAACGACTTCTGGAACAGAAAAGATGATGGCAAGCTGAGGCCGGCTTTCTGATGGCGTTGTTCTTCTCAGCGGAAGTGATGACACGATGATCAAGGCATTCACCCAAAACTGGTCGGCCAAGCTGCTGTCGCTGCTATTGGCCTCGATTCTGTGGTTTTTCGTCACCGGCGAACAGACCTCGGAGATCGGTTTTGCCATCCCCCTGGAGCTCAAGAACATCCCCAAGGGGCTGATGGTGGTCAACGATGTCCCCAATGTGGTCGACGTGCGGGTCAGCGGCCCCCGCACCATTCTTTCCAACCTGCGGCCCAGCGACTACAACCTGGTGGTCGATCTCAAGGGGGCGCATCCGGGGGTGACCAGTTTCGGCCGGCTGGAGAACCGCATCCAGGTTCCCAGCGCCCTCAAGATCTCCCGTCTGTCCCCTTCGATCCTCGATGTCCGGCTGGAGAAGATCTTTGAGGGATCGGTGCCGGTGAAGGCGGTGGTAAGCGGCGCCCTTCCCAAAGGCTACCGGCTGGCGGGCCTGGAGATCACCCCTACCCATGTGGGGATTCAGGGACCTCGCAGCGAAATCCGGGCGATTCGCGAAATCCCGACGGAGGCTATCGATATCAGTAGCGCGACGGACAGCTTCTCGGTCCGCACGGTACTCAATTTCGACGGCAAGCTGGCCTCGCTGAAAGACATTCGCGAGGTGACGGTGCAGGTCAATGTTCTGAAACCGAGCGTTGCAGAGGAAAAGCCGGGGACCCCCAAGGCTTCCGAACCGAATGGGAAACCGGGAAAAACTCCCGCGCTTCAGCCGTAAAGGGGAAATGGGGGATCTCCCCGCGGATGTAAGAATGAAGGGAAATGGCATGGCGATCGGAGGTCTGGGAACCGACCTGGTCCGGGTGGCCCGCTTCCGGCGTTTTCTGGAAGAGGGGAAGGAGAATCTGCTGGCGCGTCTTTTCACCCCCGCCGAGCGGGACTATGCCATGACCAAACGCGATCCGGCCCCCCATCTGGCGGCCCGTTTCGCGGCCAAGGAGAGCTTTTCCAAGGCGCTGGGGACCGGGTTCCGGGAGGGACTCTCCTGGAGGGAGATCGAGGTGGTTCACGATCCCCTCGGGAAACCGGAACTGGTTTTGAGCGGGCGCGCCGCCGAGATGTTCGAGGAGCGCGGGTTGTCCTCCCTGCAGCTCTCCTTGAGTCATGACGGCGAGTACGCCCTGGCGGTGGTGGTGGCGGAGCGACGGGAATGAAGCTGGTGACGGCCGAGGAGATGCGGCTCCTGGATCGGGAGGCGATCGAGGGTTACGGAGTGCCCGGCGTGGTGCTGATGGAGAACGCCGGCCGCGGGGCGGCCCGCTGCTTCGACGATTTTTTCCGGCCGCTGCGGCCCGGGCCGGCGCTGGTCGTCTGCGGTAAGGGGAACAACGGCGGCGACGGCTACGTCATCGCCCGCCATCTGGAGAATCTCGGCTGGCAGGTGGCGGTGTTGGCGCTGGCGGAGCGGGAGGCGGTGGCCGGCGAGGCCCGGATCAATCTCGAAATCCTGCTCCGGAGCGGGATCGAGGTGGTTTTCGCTCCCGATGCCGAGCGGCTCGATGCGGCCACGGCGCGGCTTGCCGGTTTCCGGCTCCTCGTCGATGCCATTTTCGGCAACGGCCTGGCCGCCGAAGTCCGGGGGCATTACGCCCGGGCCATCGATTGGATCAACGCCTCCGGCGCCGCGGTTGCAGCTGTCGATCTGCCGTCGGGGGTCGACGCCGACCGGGGCCGGATCCTGGGCTGCGCCGTGAAGGCTTCCTGCACCGCGACGTTCGCCTTTCCCAAGGTGGGGCAGATGCTTCAGCCGGGGGCTGCTTTTGGCGGTGAGGTCCGGACCATCGATATCGGCATGCCGCGGGCGTTGCTGGAGAAGGTTTCCGATCGCCAACTCCTGGTCGGGGCCGGCGTGGCGGCGGCGCTGCTTCCCCAACGGCCGGTCGCCGGGCACAAAGGGACCTTCGGACACCTGTTGGTGGTCGCCGGCTCCATCGGCAAGAGCGGCGCCGCGGTGCTGGCCGCCCAGGGCGGGTCGCGGGCCGGGGCGGGTCTGGTGACGGCGGCCTGCCCGGCTTTGATCCACAACATCCTGGAAATGAAGCTGACCGAGGCGATGACCTGCCCCCTGCCCGATCTGGACGGGGCCTTGAGTCTCCAGGCCTATGAAGAGATCATGGCCCTGGCCACCGGGAAGAAGGTTCTGGCGTTGGGACCGGGCTTGGGCACCGCGCCGGAAACCACGGCCTTGGTGCGGCGCCTGGTGCGCCATTGCGAGTTGCCGCTGGTACTGGACGCCGATGCCCTCAATGCTTTGGAAGGCCGCCCTGAGGCACTGGGCGAGAGGAGATCACCATCGGTGATCTTGACTCCCCACCCTGGGGAGATGGCGCGGTTGACTGGCCAAAGCGTGGCCGAAATTGAATCCGACCGCCTCGGTGTAGCCCGGGAATATGCGCGCCGCTTCGGGGTGGTGGTGGTCCTCAAAGGGGCCCGTACGGTGGTAGCTTTCCCCGATGGGCGGGTGCGCCTCAACGGCAGCGGCAATCCGGGAATGGCTTCCGGCGGCATGGGCGATGTCCTGACCGGGGTCGTGGCGGGTCTGGTCGCGCAGGGGATGGAGCCCGGCGAGGCGGCGGTCCTGGGAGTTTTTCTGCACGGCACCGCGGCCGACCGGTTGGCGACGGTCAAAGGGGTGGCGGGCCTTTGCGCCGGCGAGGTGGCCGCGGAGCTGCCGGGTGCCATTCATTCGTTACGGAACCGGAAGGAGTGATCATGCTTAGAGCCCAGGATATCATGACCCGCGAGGTCGTTTCGGTCACCGCGGATACCGCCATCGAGGATCTGGCCCGGTTGCTGGTTGAGAAGAAGGTCAGCGCCGTTCCCGTGGTTGACGCTGGGGGCCGGCTGATGGGGATCATTTCCGAGGGGGATCTGCTGCAGCGCGACAAACCGCTCCATATCCCCACCGTGATCTCCATCTTTGACTGGGTCCTGTACCTGGAAAGCAGCAAGAAGTTCGAAGCGGAAGTGAAAAAGATCTCCGCCCGCAAGGTCGGCGAGCTCTGCTCCCGGGAGGTCGTGACCTGCACTCCCGAAACCCCCGTGACCGAGATCGCCCAGCTCATGGTGGGCCGCCATGTCCATCTGGTGCCGGTTGTGGATGAGGGGAAGAAGGTGGTCGGCGTGGTGGCGCGGCTCGACGTGATCCGCTCCCTGGAACTCTAGGGATGTCCGGACAGCGCCGGTTGCTCAGCTCTTCCCCCGAGGAGACCCGGGCCCTCGGCCGCCTGCTGGGTGGCCTGCTGCGGGGGGCGATGCACCTCTTTCTGGTCGGGGAGATGGGGGCCGGGAAGACCTGCTTCACCCAGGGGCTCGGCGAGGGGTTGAAAGGGGAGGCGGAGCTCTTTGTCAGCAGCCCTTCCTATACCCTGATGAACCTCTATCCGGGGCGCCTCGATCTGTACCATTTCGACCTGTTCCGCCTCCACGGCGAAGCGGATCTGGAAGATATCGGTTTTTCGGAATACCTCGGCCGGGACGCCGTGGTGGCGGTGGAGTGGGCCGACCGCATCGATCACCAGCGCTTCGAAGGGCTGCATATCCGTTTTGCGGAGCGGGGGGAAAATTGCCGGGAACTGATTTTCGGTGCCCGGGGCGCGGCGGCCGAGGAACTGCTGGAGCTGTTTTTCCAGCGCTGGGAGAAGGAGAACCATGCCGCTGTTTGACATCGCCGTGATCGGCGCCGGCCCCGGCGGCTACGCCGCGGCATTGCGCGGCGCCCGCAAAGGGGCCCGGGTCTGCCTGGTGGAGCAAAACCGGCTCGGCGGCACCTGTCTGCACCGCGGCTGCATCCCGGTCAAGGCCCTGTACGGGACGGCCCGTTTGCTGGCGGGGATGCGGCAGCTCGAAGAGCACGGCATCCGGATCGAAGGCTTCCGGTTTGATCTGAAAAAGGCCTTGCGCCGCAAGGATAAGGTGGTCTCCGGGCTGGAAAAGGGGATCGAGGGCTTGTTGAAGAGCGCCGGCGTCGAGCGGATTCATGGCCGGGCTGTTTTGGAGGGTCCGAACCGGATTCGGATCAACGCCAAGGAGACCATCGAAACCCGTTCCGTCATTATCGCTACCGGCGCGCGTCCCCTGATCCCCGCCGTTCTGGCAAAAAGTCCGGGCATGGTTTTGACCAGCGATGATTTCCTTGCCCTTGAAAGCTATCCGGAGCGGCTGCTGGTGGTCGGCGGCGGCTACATCGGCTGTGAGCTGGCGGGGATCGCCGCCCTGTTCGGCAGCCGCGTCACCTTGGTGGAACAGCTCCCCGAACTGTTGGCCGGCCTTGACCGCCAGGCGGTGCGGGAAATGGAAAAAAGCTTCCGGGAGCTGGGGATCGAGGTTATCAAAGGGAGCGCCGTGGAAGGGTTGGGAGAGGGCGCATCCGGGGTGCGGGTGACCCTGGTCGGGCGCCGGGAGAAACCGGAGGTGGATCGGGTTCTGGTTGCCGCCGGGCGCTTCCCCAACAGCGCCGGACTCGGCTTGGAGCAGGCCGGGGTGATGACCGAAAACGGCGCCGTCAGGGCCGACGCCGGGATGAGAACCTCCCTTGGGAATGTATTCGCCATCGGGGATGTGACCGGTATCCTCCAGTTGGCCCATGTCGCCGACCACCAGGGGGAGGTGGCGGTGGAAAACGCCCTGGGAGGGAACGCCGAAGCGGACTATCGCATCGTGCCCACGGCCATCTTCACCTTCCCGGAGATCGCCCAGGTCGGCTTGAGCGAGGCGCAGTGCCGCGAGTCGCAGCGGGATTACTTGGTCGGGACTTTTCCCTACCAGGCTTCCGGCAAGGCGCAGTGCGACGGCGATGCCAGAGGGGCCGCGCGGTTGTTGGCCTCTCCATCGGACGGCCGTCTTCTGGGCGGCACCGTGTTCGGAGCGGGGGCTAGCCAGTTGATCGCAGAGGTGGCGGCGGCGATGCGGGGGGGCTTGACCGCCGGCGATGTGGCCCATCTGATCCACGCCCACCCTTCTCTCAGCGAGATCATCAAGGAAACGGCGGCGGACGTCCTCGGCGCCTCCGTTCACAAGGCGGTCCGCCGTGGGCGGCCCCTTGAGCCAACATCCGGGGCCAGGACCGAATAGGATCAGGGAGAGGAAGAGAGAACAATGGCGCTGGTAGTCATGAAGTTTGGCGGCACCTCCGTCGGCGACATGGAGCGGATCCGCAATGTCGCGAAACGGGTGGCCAGGGTTTACGATGAGGGCAATCAGGTCATCGTGGTGCTTTCCGCCATGTCCGGAGAGACCAATAAATTGGTCGCCATGGCCAAGGAGATGGATGAACTCCCCAACGACCGGGAATACGACGTCCTGGTTTCCACCGGCGAGCAGGTCACGATCTCGTTGCTGGCGATCTGCCTCAGCGCCATGGGCTACAAGGCCAGATCCTTCCTCGGCCATCAGGTTCCCATCATCACCGACAACGCCTTTGCCAAGGCCCGCATCGACCGCATCGGCGACCGCAAGATCCGCGAGGCCCTGGAGGAGGGGAACATCGTGGTGATCGCCGGTTTCCAGGGGGTGGACCGGGAAGGCAACATCACCACCCTGGGCCGGGGCGGCTCCGACACCTCGGCGGTGGCGGTGGCGGCCGCCCTCAAGGCGGATGTCTGCGAAATTTTCACCGATGTGGACGGGGTCTATACCACCGATCCGCGGCTGGTGCCGGA
>JAFGOW010000001.1 GCA_016926265.1 Deltaproteobacteria bacterium
CTCAACGGCCGCATCCAGGACACCAACACCCGCGCCATCGCCCGGCTGCTGGTGGCCCACGGCCTGCTCCCGGAACGGGCCATGACCATCGCCGACGACCCCGCGGCGATCCGCGAAACGCTGGTCTTCCTCGCCTCGCGATGCCGCTTCGTGGTGGTCAGCGGCGGCCTCGGCCCGACCGCCGACGACCTCACCACGACTGCGGCGGCCGAGGCTTTCCACCGCCCTTTAAGGCTGAATCCCGAGGCTTACGGGATGGTGAGCGCTTTTTTCCGGGGCTTGGGACGGGAAATGAGCGCCCGCCAGGAGAAACAGGCCTGGCTCCCTGACGGGTCAACGGTCCTGCCCAATCCCAAGGGGAGCGCCCCGGGCTTTGCGTTTCAAGAGAGAGACTGCCTTTTCGCCTTTCTCCCCGGCGTCCCTCAGGAAATGGAGGGGATGATGCGCGCCAGCGTGCTGCCGCGGATGCTCGAGGCTTTTCCCCAGGCCCGCGGCTTCCGCCAGAAGAGCTTCACCCTGTTCGGCCTGCCGGAATCGGAGGCGGAGGTTCGTCTGGAGCAGCTCGGGCTGCCGGACCGGATCGGCGTGGCCTTCTGCGTCAATTTTCCGCTGGTCGAGGTCCGTCTCAGTGTCGCCGAGGAGCGGGAGGAGCCGCTGCTGAAGGAGGCGGCGCTCCAGGTCCGGAACCTCTACGGCGACCATCTGGTGGCCGAGGAGGACCAGACCCTGGCGGGCGAGGTCGCACGGCTCCTGATCGGCGCCGGCAAGACCCTGGCCCTGGCTGAATCGTGCACCGGCGGCTGGATCGCCAAAACCCTCACCGATATCGCCGGCTCCTCGGCTTTTCTGGAACGGGGCGCCGTGACCTACGCCAACAGTGCCAAGCGCGACTGGCTCGGCGTCTCCGACGCGGTTCTCAACGGCGCCGGCGCCGTCAGCGCCGAATGCGCCCTGGCCATGGGCCGGGGGATGAGAAAAGCCGCCGCCAGCCACATCGCCCTGGCCGTGACCGGCATCGCCGGCCCTGCCGGAGGTTCGGAGGCCAAGCCGGTCGGAACGGTATTCATCGCTCTGATTTCGGAAACGGAGGAGCAGGTCAATCGCTACCAGTTTCCCGGCGATCGCGAAAGAGTCCGCTGGCGCGCCGTCTGCACCGCCCTCGACCTGCTGCGGCGCCATCTGTTAAAATAATTTTTCCTGAAGGAGGCTTTCCGGGTTACAATTTCCGCCAACAGCCGAAAGGGTAGAGGATGAAAACGGTGCGGGCGTTTCTCGCCGTCCCCCTGACAGACCATATCGTCGCGACGGCGCACCGCATCCAGCAGGAGCTGGCGGGCCGGCTGCCGGCGGTTCGCTGGGCGGCGTCGGATACCATGCATCTGACCCTCAAGTTTTTCGGTGACGTTTCCGAACCGGAAATCGCCCGCATCACCGACATTCTGCGCCTTGCGGCGCCACGCCTGACGGCCTTCGACACCGAGATCGCGGGTTTCGGGGCCTTTCCTTCGCCCCGCAAGGCCACGGTGCTGTGGCTCGGCGTCGGCAACCAGGCCGCCTTCCGCGGCCTCCATGCCGCCCTGGAAGAGCCCCTTGCAGCGGCCGGTTTCCGGCGCGACGAACGCCCCTTCACCCCGCATCTGACCCTGGGGCGGAGCAAAACCCCGCTTCGGCTCTCCGACGATCTCATGGAAAAGTACCGGCATGTTTTTTGCGAGAAAATGAGGGCGGAAAAATTGGTGCTGTTTGAAAGCCGCCTGCGCCCCGAGGGTGCCGTTCATCTGCCGCTGTACTCCATCGAACTGCCGCCGGGATTGAAAATGTAGTATCATTCGCCCACTGTTTTATAAATTCGAAATCACGAGGGGAGAGCTACGGACATGGCGGACAACCAGCGGGAACAGGCCATCGGCCTGGCCATCGGCCAGATCGAAAAACAGTTCGGCAAGGGCAGCATCATGCGCCTCGGGGAGGACGCCATTCTGCCCGATGTCAAGGTCATCTCCACCGGCAGCTTGAGCCTCGACATCGCCCTCGGGGTGGGAGGAATCCCCCGCGGCCGCATCATCGAGATCTATGGCCCGGAATCCTCCGGCAAAACGACGCTGGCCCTCCACATCCTCGCCGAAGCCCAGAAAACCGGCGGCATCGCCGCCTTCATCGACGCCGAACACGCCCTCGACATCCACTACGCCCGCAAGCTGGGAGTCAAGACCGACGATCTGCTCATCTCCCAGCCCGACACCGGCGAGCAGGCGCTGGAGATCACCGACATGCTGGTGCGCAGCGGCGCCATCGACGTGCTGGTGGTCGACTCGGTGGCCGCCCTGGTGCCCCGCGCCGAGATCGAAGGGGAGATGGGGGACGCCCACATGGGCTTGCAGGCCCGTCTCATGTCCCAGGCGTTGCGCAAGCTGACGGCCACCATCAGCAAATCCAACTGCTGCGTGATCTTCATCAACCAGATCCGCATGAAGATCGGGGTCATGTTCGGCAACCCCGAAACCACCACCGGCGGCAACGCCCTCAAATTCTACGCCTCGGTGCGCCTCGACATCCGCCGCATCGCCTCCCTCAAGCAGGGGCAGGAACAGATCGGCAATCGCACCCGGGTCAAAGTGGTGAAAAACAAGGTGGCCCCCCCCTTCAAGGAGGCCGAATTCGACATCATGTACGGCGAGGGGATCTCCCGGGAAGGGGATATCGTCGATCTCGGGGTCTCGGCCAATGTCATCGAAAAAAGCGGCGCCTGGTTCTCCTACGGAGCGGAACGGATCGGCCAGGGGCGTGAAAACGCCAAGGATTTCCTGCGCCAGCACCCCGAAACCGCCGCCGAAATCGAACGCAAGGTCCGCGAAAAATTCGCTCTTGAGAGCCCGAAACTACCCAAATCGGAAGAGGAAGCGACATGAATCTGTACGACATCCTATCCACCGGCCTCCAGGCCGAAGCCTCGGACATCCATCTCAAGGCCGGCATCCCCCCCGTCTACCGCATCGACGGCGCCTTGAAAACCCTCGGCAAGATGCCGCGCCTGACGCCGGACGTCACGCAGAAGATCGCCATGGAGATCATGAACGACGCCCAGCGCCAGCACTTCGAGAGCAATCACGAGCTCGACCTCGCCTACGGCGTGCCGGGGCTCGGCCGCTTCCGCGTCAACGCCTTCTCGCAGCGCGGTTCGGTCTCCCTGGTGCTGCGCTCCATCCCCTTCGGGGTCAAGACCCTGGACGAGCTGAGGCTCCCTCCCATCCTCAAGAAGGTCGCCCAGGAAAACCGCGGCATGATCCTGGTCACCGGCGCAACCGGTTCCGGGAAATCGACCACCCTGGCGGCCATCATCGACTACATCAACAACGAGCGGACCGCCCACATCGTCACCATCGAGGATCCCATCGAATTCCTGCACCGGGACAAGAAGAGCATCATCAACCAGCGCGAGATCGGCTACGACACCTCGAGCTTCAACATCGCCCTCAAAAGCGCCCTGCGCCAGGACCCGGACATCATCCTGGTCGGCGAGATGCGCGACCTGGA
>JAFGOW010000049.1 GCA_016926265.1 Deltaproteobacteria bacterium
CGCTGAATTCGATTCCCCCCCCCGCGATCGCCTCCCCGAAACGGATCGGATTGGTTGACGGCGTCACCCCGTCTTCATCCGCCAGGCTGATTTCCAGACCGATTTCCGCGTCAAAGGGCGCTACCGGACCGGTACGAGCCACGGCAATCCCCTCCCCCGCCGAAAAGGTCAGCCTGCCAAGCCCGCCCCCCAGATCCTCGATCAGCGGATCGACCCCCGGAAGGCCCGAAGTCTCCACGGTCCCGTTGAAGACACGGTAGGCCTTGCCGCTCAACGAGCCGTCGGTGATCTTCCACCACGGCCCGGCATAGTTCTGGGTGGTGCCGTTCTGTTTGTTTTGGGCCGTGATGGCGACGGTCGGCTCCGTCTGGTAGCCGAAAGGCTCGCCCAGGTAGGTGAAGGCACCGGTCTGGCAGGCGCTCTGAAAGACCGGCGTGTTGAGGGCGACGGCGAAGTGATGCGGGGTGAAGCGGCCGATGACGTCGCTGACGCCGCTGACATCGATCCCCGAACCGAGATAGTTGGCGGCGGTCGCCTCGATCTTCAGGGTGCCGACCTCGCCGTAGTGGACATTATCCGGGGCCGCGACCCCATTGACGAAATCGGTGGCGGCCAAGGTGGCGTTGCCCAGAGTGCCGCAGGCGGGATTGCATTCGGTGGGGGTCAGCAACGTCTGCCCGGCGAAGTTGGGCGTCACGGTGCCGTCGGCGCACGCCCCGCTCACCGCGACATGGAAATCCTCCCCCGCCGGCCAATGGGGGCTGCCGCTGGAATTGGCGTTGTTCAGCAAGGCGCTGCCGTCGGTCGTGGCGGAGACGCCGAGATGGTGGGGGACCACGACGAACTGGTCCGCTCCGGTCATGACCAGGCCGGCTTCATCCCCGCTGCCGACAAAGCGGGCGTTGAGGGCCAGCTCCCCGGCATCGGCGTAGCTGAGTTCCAGAGCGGCGCTCGCGGCGGCATCGAAGCTGAGCGTCACCCCGGTGCCGGGGGAGGCGCCGGCCACGGCCACGCCGTTGATGGCAAGAGGAAGGGTTCCGGAGGTCGGCTGGGCGTAAGCGCTCCAGAAACCGACGGTCCGGATGGTATTGGCAAAGCTCTCGATACCGACGCAGGTCTGGGTATCGTCATCCCGGCGCACCGCCCGGATGGCCACGGCAGGGCTGGCCTGGCACGAGGTCAGATCGGGGACGTCGAAGACAAAGCCTGCGTCGTGGAACTCCAGGGTGCAGTCCCCCTCGACGCCGTTCTCGTAACAGCGGCTCGGATGCTGCGGCGTCAGGGAGGAATCGGCGATCCCGAGGGTGACGATCCCCGCCGTGGTGTGGCGCAGCCGGAACGTGCCGCTGTCGGTGAAGGTCTGCTGATCGCCACCCAGCCAGCCGGCAGGAGCCAGGGTGACGGTGACGGCGCTGGCGTCGAAGGAGCTGGTGCAATCGGCGTCGGCGCAGGCCCGAACGGTCACTTCCTCCGGCCGGCAGGTCAGGGCGTGGCCGTCGTGACGGATTTCAAAGTGGTCGATGAGTGTTTGGCAGGGGTCCGTTTCATTGACCAGCGCCAGGATTTCGGCCGGGGTCAGGGCATGGTTGTAAATCCGCACCTCGTCGATGAGGCCCTGAAAACGGCGCGTCGGATATTCCGCGCCGCCGCCGCCGGCAACGGTATTGATATCGGTGCCGATAAAGAAAGGATCGTTGTTGGTCGGCAACGGCGAGGAATAGGGATAGCTCGCCACCTCGGCGCCGTTGAGATAGAGGCGCATGACGCCCTGGATGCGGGAATAGACCGCGGCGAAATGGTACCAGACCCCGGGCGTGACGACCGGCGAGGCGGTAAAGAATTCCCCCCCCTGCCACCACCAGTTGAGGCGGCCGTCGCTGGTCACGTGAAACTCGGAATTGGTGTCTTTGGAAACGATGGTGTAGAGAGTGTCGTGCCCCGCCACGCTCAAGCTGGCTGCATTGAACCAAGCCGTGATCGTGAGGGCGTGCTGGAGATCGAAAGCCGCATGGTCGGGCACGCTCAGATAGCCGTTGCCGTCGAGCGCCACCCCGTCGCAGTTCCGGGCGCGCTCGAAACCGACGGTCCCGGTACTGCCGCCGTCGTGGCCGTTGCCGCTGCTATCCGTCACATCCCCCTCCAGGGCGTAATGGGCGATCAGCTGAGGGGTGTCCGGCACCTCGTAGGAAATCTGGATGTTATCGAAATAGACCCGGTCATTCGACTCCAGATTGTATCCCATCAAGCGAATCAGGGTCTGGGAGGAAAGATAGGCCGAGAGGTCATAGCTGGCGGATTGATAGGAGTTGTCATTCTGGGGGCCCGAGAAGGAAGCCAGTGTCACCCAACTGGAACCCCCATTATTCGAAACCTGAACACTTACGTATTCACTGCCGTTATCCAGACCACTGCGGCGGTAAACGAAACTGAGGGTGGCCGAAACCGCTCCGGACAGATCGACCCCGCGTTGAATACCTCGGTTCTCATTCTGGATGCGCAGCTGCCACTGACTCTGGTCATCCACGATCTGAATCTGGCCGGAAGTCGGCCCGTCGTTCTCACCAATCTCCACCCAGTCCGCGGCCCAGTTCTGGGTGCCGTCATGGTTGGAATAGCTGCGCGTGTTGAACTCGTCGCGCACCGTTTCGGTCGCGGCCCAGCAAGGCGGACAAAAAACCGCTGTCAAAATCGTCAAAAAAACGACATCCATCCAAATGAATGCGACCCTGGAGGCCTTGGCCGTATTTCGATTCCCCAACCCGCTCATGACCCCGCCCCCGTCATCGGGCCCGTCACCCGGGCTTCGAGCCGGCGCCGCACCGGATCGCCGGCCGCCGAACCGACGGCACCGGCGGTCAGCCGATAGATCCTGAAGCTCTGGCCCCCTTCCACCGAGGCGCTGCCGCCGTCGCAGGTCACCGTCACCGCGAAACCCGCCGCACCGGGCACGGCAAGAGAGGTCGACGCGGCGCAATTTCCCCCCTTGGCCCTGGCGATCCCCCACTCCAGACCGCCCCGGGCCGCGTGGTAGGCCTTGGCGCTCTCCAAAGCGAGGACCGAGCGGCGGCTCTCCACGGCCCCGAGGGTGACGAGGGCCGCGGCCAAAGCGGAAAGCCCCACCAGGATGAAGATGACGGCCACCAGGGTGAAACCCTGTTCCCGGCACGACGCGCCCCTGCTTTGAAACCTCCCGGTCATGGCGCGTTCACCACATGGGCCTGATGCAGCAGGGTGAGCCGCTCCCCCTCCCGCTCCAGGGTCAGCTCCATCGTGACCAGCCCGGCCCGCCAGTTGGTGCCGGCCTGATACCGGAAACTGGCTGAGGCCACGTCCGCGGCCAGGATATCCCCGCCGGAGGAAGGGCAGCCGCCGCCCATGCCATAGCCGGCATAGCGCAGGATCGCGCCGGCTTCAAAGCGGTAGCAGACCGGGCCGCTGACGATGAAGACGCGCCGGGCCGGAGAGCTGCGCGGGAATTTCGTTCCGGAAACGAGCCGGATCTGGCCGGCACTCGATCCGGCCGCGTCTATGGCCGCGCGGTTGTCGCCGGAATAGGCGTTGCCCTGGGTGCCGGAGGAGGCCAGATTGTAGATGACGGCATGGCTCCCGGCCGGAGGGGCGGCCCGCAATCCGCCCAGGACCTCGAAGGAGTCGTCGGCCTGGGTGAGATCAAGGATGTCGCCGGGGCCCTGAGCCCGGTAACGGCCGCCAGCCACGGTGTGGAGGAACTCGATCCCCAGGCCGCCGTCGATCAGGCGCACGCTGTTGGGAAGGGCCTGGCGGAGCTCCCGCCGCATCCGCAGCAGGGTCGCCCCGGCGCTGTCCACCAGGGCGGCGCGGCGTTCCACGTCGAGCTGGCCTTCGATCGGTCTGTGGATGAAGGCGAAAGGGACCACGGCCAGAATGCCGGTGATGACGATCACCAGGATCAGTTCCACCAGGGTGAAGCCGCTTTCGCTGTTCAGAGGCGCCGTCATCTCCGGTTGCGTCCTCAGTATTGAGCGCGCCAGCCGCTCAGGGAGAAGGAAAAGTCGCCGCGCGTGACCGTCACCGTCACCAGCCGGCCGGGAACCGAGCTCAGATTCTGGGAGGAAACCGCCACCTCAACCTGATAATCGTTGAGCCCGACCGCGGCGCCGAACTGGTTGGTGGCCGGCTCGCTCAGGCCGTTGTAGTCCATGACATCGTCGTAGTCGGAGCGTCCCGTTTCCGGGGGACCGCCCGGATCGACACACGGTTTGAGCAGGATCTCTTCCAGATAGGATTCGGCCACGGCCTGGGCCTGGGCCTGGATCAGGGGATCGGCGCTGCGGCTGACCACGGTGACAAAGACCCCCAAAAGGGCGGAAAGGGCGATCCCCACCACGACGATGGAGACGATCAGCTCGATCAGGGTCATGCCGCGGCAGCAGTCGAGGGGAAAAGAGGAAGTTTTCACGGCGTCACCAGGCATCCGGTCTCTCCGATAACATCCAGCACCTTGCGGCCCGCCACCCGGATTTCGCGATCCGCAGGGGCACCCCCGGTGTCGAGGGCCCGGCCCAGAGCGTCGAACACGACCACGGCGCCGGACAGGGAAATCCCGTCGGGATTGGGCACCGCATAAGAGCCACCCCGGACCGGATGGGCAACGGCGGCACCGCTGTCGAACCGGACTTCGATGCCGGAGGCGGTGGCGAGGGTCACCCGCACCGGCGCGCCGCCGGCCACGGCCAGCTGCCGGGCATGACGGAAAGCGGCCGCCACCTCCCCGGCGTAGCCCTTCTCCTTGAAGACGCCCATGTCGGTCAGGCGCGGCACCACGACCACGGCGAGGATCCCCACCAGCACCAGGATGGTGATCAGCTCCACCAGGGAAAAGCCCCGGGCGTTTGTCGCGCTCCGCCAAGTTTCCATGGCACCTGGTTAGGTTGGGTGGACGGCCGCCCCAAAAGGGCGCCGGAGGGAAAAAACGGGTTCCGCCCACGCGGAACCCGTCGGGTTAATGCACAAATGACCTCAACCCACCAACTCTTTTCGGTCTGAGGCTTTCGGAGGCGATGCGGTTATGCTAATTGACCCCCAGGATGACAACCCCTTGCGTGGCGCCCCCATCGGTCTGGGTCAGCGTGCAGTTATTGGGGCCCGCGACCAACACGGTCGCGTTTAAAGTGTACCCAGCGGGAACACCGCTTTCCAGAAGACCAGCCGCGGCGGTCTGGCAAGTCAGGCCGACCGTCGTGATCCCCTTGGTCGCATTGGCCGACCGCGCCGCATAGTTGATGGCGCTGGCCGAGGCGATACTGCCGGCCACGCCTTGCAGAGCCGCCGCTTGAGCATCCTCTTTGAGATCGATAAACCGGGGAACGGCGACAGCGGCGAGGATGCCGAGGATGACGATGACCACGACCAGTTCGATGAGGGTGAAGCCTTTTTGATTTCCGACCAGTTTGAACATCTTTTTTCTCCTTTTCATGAAGGGAGGGTTATGTGATGACTTCTTGAGTCTGTTCTGTTTTCAGTCAGTTAGAGGCAAATTCCGGGCCAATATTTAATCAAAACCGTTACTAATCACAATCTTTGCCGGTTGCCGCGTTTATCGCATCAAGCCGTTTTATGGTGGCCTCTCTTGGCGTTCTTGGCGTCTTCGCGTGAGGCAAGGTCTTGGGTTTCACGCCCGCTCGCTATGCTCACTCAAGCCGCCAAGGAAACCGAAAAAATGAGGACCCTGTGAAAAACTCATTTCTTTGGTTTGTTTTGGAGCTTCTTCGCGGTCTTCGCGTCTTCGGGTGAGACAGGTATAAGGATTTTATTTCGTGTGGTTCCGTGGCTAACCCTTTGCTTTTTGCCACGAAAGGACACGAAAAGAAAATAAGGGTCTCAACCAATGGCAATTGACAAAAGACTATGGACTATCCATTCCCATCCCCTTCATCCCTGTTAATCGGCTTTTCGCCTTTCTTCGCGTCGTCGCGACCCCAATCTTTTTGTCTTATCGGCTTATCTTCCTGAAATCTTTAGCTTCTTTTCGAAACGGCAGGAATCCAGGCCCCGCTTTCCGCCGTCACCCCCGGCCCCGTGCCACCGCATAGAGGTTCCACATCGGCAGGAACACGCCGAGAGCGAGGATCAGCACCAGCACCCCCATGAAAACGATCAGCACCGGCTCGATGGTGGCGGTGAGCTGCTTCAGGTCGTAGGCCACCTCCCGCTCGTAGAAATCGGCCACCTCCCTGAGCATGACGTCGATGCGGCCGGTCTCCTCGCCGACCGCGATCATCTGCAAGACCAAAGGGGTGAAGAGGCCGGTGGCGGCGGCGCTGTTGGCCAGGGTGTCCCCCCGCTCGACGCCGTTGCGGAGCTGCTCGATGCCGGCGCCGACAAAACGGTTGCCGACCGCCAGGGCGGTGAGCCCCAGGGCCTGAACCAGGGGAACGCCGGCCTGGTAACTCATGGCAAAGGCGCGGGAAAAACGCACCAGCACGCAGCGCAGCAGGATCCCCCCGACCAGCGGCAGGCGCAGCTTCATCCGGTCCCAGGCCAGCGCCCCCTTTTCGGTGCGCCGCCAGCGGAGCACTCCCAGCCAGGCCGCGGCCAGCCCCGCCACGATCCAGATCCAGTAGTTGACGGCGAAATCGGAGGTGGCGAGCAGGATCCGCGTCGGCAACGGCAGCTCCACCTTAGCCTGCTGGAAGATCCTGTGGAAGGCCGGGATCACGAAGACGTTGATGACCGCCAGGGCCGCGGCCATGGCGATGATGACGAAGGCCGGATAGCGCAGGGCCGACTTCATCTGGTCGGTGGTTTCCTTTTCCTGGAGCAGGTAGCGGCCGACCTCATGGAACGATTCGGAGAGGCGGCCGGTGTTCTCCCCGACCTGGACCATGCTGGTCAGAAGCAGGGGGAAGACCTTGGGGTGGCGGGCCAGGGAGTCGGCCAGGGAACGCCCCCCTTCCAGGTCGTCGATGACCGCGGCCAGGGCTTCCCGGAACCGCGGGTTACGATGGCCGGCGGCAATGCCGTGAAGGGTCCGGACCAGGGGGAGCCCGGCCCTGGCGAGGGCCGACATCTGGGTGCAGAAAAAGATCAGTTCTTCCCGGGACACCTTGCGGGCGAAGAGAGCGGCCTTCTTCCCGCCGGCTTCGGCAGGAGCGCACTCCTCGATCTCCACCGGGATCAGACCCCCGCCCTGAAGCTGGGCCGCCAATACCGCGGCGGAATCGGCCCGCTCCTCCCCCTTCATCAACAGGCCGTCGGCGTTGCGGGCGCTATAGCGATACGTGGGCATCCTTTTTCATTCCTTCAGACCGGCTCGGGCCACCCGAAAACCGAATTTACAGGGATCCAAGGGATAAAAGGGATACCTGCAAAGCTCAAATGCCTTCATCACAGGGCACGCCGAGGGCCTAGAGACCTCCCCGAAACGGATCGTTGATGCCCTTTCCCTGAAAGATTCCACCTGGTTTTTCCGGTGGCCTCCGGTGCCGGGGATCGTTGGAACGGCTCCGGTTCCCATCCCCTTCAACCCTGTTGCGCCAGGTTTTTTGTTTTTCGGTGAAGCTGAACAGGTACATCCTTTTTACCCCTGGAGCATCAGGCTGGTCGTCTCCGCTCCAGCTCCGCCCCCCTCCGCTTGAGCGCCATCCGAAGAAATCGCGGGCGCGGCCGTCTCGTCGACCTGGCCGACCAGGCGGATCACCTCGGAGATCGTGGTGCTCCCATCCCGGACCCGCCTCATGCCGCTCTGCAGCAGCGACTGGAAATCGGGACGGCGCCGGGCCTCCAGGCAGAAGGCGGCGCTGTCGCCGCGGCGCAGGGCATCGGCCAGGTACTCGTCCATGGTCAGGATCTCGAAGACCCCGATCCGGCCCCGATAGCCGGTGTTGTTGCAGTGGGAGCAGCCGTCCCCCTTCCGGAACCGGAAGCCTTCGGCTTTTTCCCCCAGCACCGCCCGCAGCCAGACCCGCTCCTGCGCCTCCGGCGCCACCTCGTGGCCGCAGGAGGCGCAGACCTTGCGCACCAGGCGCTGGGCCACCACCCCTCGCAGGGCGCCGGCGACGATGTACCCTTCGGCGCCCATGTCGAGCAGCCGGGGCGCTGTGCTGACGGCGTCGTTGGTGTGCAGCGTGGAGAGCACCAGGTGCCCGGTCATGGCGGCGCGCAGGCCGATCTCCACGGTTTCCCGGTCGCGCATCTCGCCGACCATGATGATGTCGGGGTCGTGACGCAGGGCCGAGCGCAGGACCCCGGCGAAGGTCAGGCCGATGCGGGGGTTGACCTGGACCTGGTTGATGCGGGAGAGACAGTACTCGACCGGGTCCTCGACGGTGATGATCTTGGCTTCGGCCCGGTTGAGTTCATCCAGGGCCGCGTAGAGGGTGGTGGTTTTGCCGCTGCCGGTGGGGCCGGTGACCAGCACCATCCCCTGGGGGCCGTGGATCAGGCGGCGGAACAGATGGAGGTCGGCTTCGGCCATGCCGAGCCGCGCCATGTTGAAGCGGTCGGCGGAATGATCGAGCAGTCGCATCACCACCGCTTCCCCATGAAACTGGGGCATGGTGGAGAGGCGCACGTCGATGCTCTTGCCGTTGACCTTGAGATTGAAGCGGCCGTCCTGGGGGAGGCGCTTTTCCGAGATATCGAGGCCGCTGATCAGTTTGAGGCGGGAGACGAGGGCGCCGGCGATCCGTTTTTCGTTCATCACCTGTTCGTGCAGGATGCCGTCGATCCGCTGCCGGATGCGCAGCGACTCGGCATCGGGCTCGATATGGATGTCCGAGGCTTCGTGGGCCGCCGCGTCCTCGAACAGGGTCTTGAGCAACCGGGCCACCGGAGCGTTGTCCAGATCCCCGCCGGCCGCCACCCGGAACAGGTCGGAGTCCCCGGCCGCCAGTTCCTTGTCGAGTTCGGTGGCGAGGCTGACCATCTCGCCGGTGCGGCGGTAGACGGTGTCGAGCACCCGGAGCAGATCGGTCTCCCGGACCACGGCCAGGTCCATCGGCTTTCTGAGGTATTTCTCCAGGGCGTCGAAGGCGAAGATGTCGGTGGGGTCGGCCATCCCCACCAGCATCTTGTCGGGATATTCCTTGAGCACCACGGCCCGGTAGCGGCGGGCGTGGGTCTCGGGCAGGAGCTGGACGGTCTTGAGGTCGTACTGGAAATGGTTGAGATCGACGTAAGGGATGCCGAGCTGGCGGCCGAGGAATTCGAGGAATTCCCGGGAACTCAGATAGCCGAGTTCAATCAGCGTATCGCCCATTTTCTGGCCGGATTGGGCCTGCGCCTTGAGGGCCGCCTGAAGCTGCTCTTCGGTGATGATCTTGTGCTGGACCAGCAGCTCGCCGATGCGGATTTTTTTCCGGGGGTTTGCCTGAGTCGCCATGGTTCCTCTGAATGGTTCCTGCCCGCGGCCCGGCTTATTCACCATGCCGAGGGAAATTGGGATTGCAACTCGCGAAACCGCCCCTCGGTCGGGGCCAAGGAGGAGCGCCACTCCTCGGTTCGGCCCACCACCAGGGGCCGCAGCAGGATCACCAGTTCGCTCTTGGTGGCGACATATTGGCTGTGGCTGAAAAGATGCCCGGCATAGGGTAGGCGGCTCACCAGAGGGATCCCGGCGTTCTGTTTCTGAACGCTGTCCTTCATGAGGCCGCCGATCACGACAATCTGGCCATGCGCGGCGCGGACCACGCTGTCCGATTCCCGCACCGAACTGTAGGCGAGGGGGATGTTCTGCTCCTCGCCGTCCACCGTCAGGGTTTTGAGCTGGTCGGTGACTTCGCTGACCGTGGGATGGATATGCAGCGTCACGACGCGATTGGCGTCGATCTGGGGGGTGACATCCAGCGCGATCCCGGAGAAGAACGGGGTCAAGGTGATGTCGGAAGAGGTCGAGGAGGTGGTCCCGGTCACGGTGTCGCTGGAGATGTCGGTGACAAAAAACTCATCCGAGCCGACCTTGATGATCGCCTTCTGATTGTTGAGGGTCGATATCCTCGGGCTGGAGAGCACCTTCACGTCCCCCTGGCTCTGAAGCAGTTCGATAAAGGCGGAGAAATCCCCGCGCTGCAGGGCCAGGCTGAAAACGCCGCCGAAGGCGGAGGTGGCGGTTCCTTCCGGGAGCAACGCCATGGCCGGGTTGAGGATGCCACTGTTGCCGGCGATCTCCGAAACCCCATCGGAAAAGATCGTGCCGCCGCCGGTCTGGCCGAGCACGCCGCTGTCTCCCAACATGGCGGACCAGTTGATACCGGTCTGGTAACCGTCGTTGAGCTGAACCTCGAGGATCTTCGCCTCCAGGATGACCTGGCGCTGCAGATTGGTCTGCAGGGAAGCCAGATAATCGGCGACCTCCTTGAGCTCGTGGGGATAGGCCCGCACCACGACCAGGCCGGCCTGGGGCTGGACGAAGAAGCGGCGCCCCTCCTCCGGCGGCAGCAGGGCGCGCAGACCGGCGCTGAGTTCGGTCCAGAAGTTGGTCTGGGATTCGGTGTCGATGCGGCTGCCGGAAACCACATCCCCCTGGGTTTTGGTGGCTCCGGAACGCCGACCGTTTTCGTCGGAGTAGTCCGATTCGCTGACCTGGCCGGAACTGACGCGGGTCTGGGAGCTCCCCTTGCGGGAGAGGTTGAGATAGTTGACCTCGAAGATTTGGGTGCGCTGCTCGGCCGGCAGCACCTGAAAACCGATGGGGATGCGCCGAAAATCGTAACCGTAGTTGTTTCGGACCACCTCCAGGACATCGGAGACGGAGACATTCTTCAAGGTCAGGGAGATCGTCCCCTCCACTTTGGGATGGACCACCATGTTGTAGGGGGTGCCCCGCACCAGGCTCAAGAAAAATTCCCTGGCCGGCGCCCCTTGCGCCGAGACGTCAAAGCGCTCTTCCGGCGGCGCGGCCGCCGCCGGGGCCACCATCGCAGGCTGCGGCGCCGCCTGCGAAGATTCATCGGGCGGAGGGGCCGTCCCCGGTTCCGGAGCGGGAGCGGAAAAGGTCTCTTGGACCAGATCTTTGGGCGCCAAGTCGGGACGGCGGGAGGCACAGGCGCCGAGCATCAGCGGAAAGATCAGAAGCCCGCAGAATATCTGGAAAATATTTTTTCTTATCATTGGCGGTTGCCCTTTTTCGGGGGTGAGACTTCTTTGGCGGGGGTTTTTCTCACGGCGCCGTCATTTTCCCGAATCACCCAGTCGGAAGAACCGATCCGCAGCCGGACCCGGCCAGCCTGAATCGCCACCACCTCGGCCCGGTCGATGACATCCCCTTGTTCCGCGATGCGCCCGTTGATCACCGCCACGGACCTCTTCGGCCCAATCAGGGTGGCGCTGAGCTTCCAGGAGGCGGGATCGAAACCGGCGCCGCCGGCCAGGGAGGCCCGGGAAACCGGCGGCAGGGTGGGATCGCGCAGCGCGGCTTTTTCCGCGGCGCCGGCCGGGGAGACCGCCGGAATCGAGAGCCACACGCAGAGACAGGCCAGCAACAACGGCATCAGACGGCGGTCAGGCATGGGACTTCCCCCGATCGTAAAAGAGATAATGGAGCTTTATCCGGAGACGATTTTTTGGCGCCGTCAGGGTCTCCAGCTCGAATTCGTCCCAGAAAATCTGCAATGAGGCCTCCTCCAGACGCCGCATGTAGCCGATGCAGTCCAGATAGCTCCCCTCATAGATCACTTCCAGGTTCTGGCGCAGGATCCGCCCCTCGCCCAACTCCCCCTCTTTCTCGAAGAAAAAGGGCTGGGCCTCTTCCTTGACCGCGGAAACGACCCGCAACCCCGGATAGGGCGCGAGGATCTCGCGGAGAATCTGGTCGGGACGCCCCTGGGCGACCAGCGCGGCCAGCGCCCGCCGCAGTTCCCGCTCCGACAGGGCCTGCCGATCCCGCAACCTTTTCAGCTGGTCCAGACCATCCTGGGCCGCCCCCCCCTCTTTCGAATCGGCGGTCACGGCGGCCAACTCGGCCTGCCGCACCTCGATTTCCGCCGCGACCCGCTCGACCTCCCCCTGCAGCCGTTTTCTTTCCTTGCCCAGCGGTTGCAAACAGAGCAGATCGAAAGCGAAACCGAGGAGCGCCACCAGCACCAAGACGACGAGCGCCCGCTCCCGCGGGGAGAGGGCCTTGAAGCGTGAAAACCATCGCTGGAGCCAGTCCTGAAGGCCCTTCATGGCCGCTTGCCCCCCCCGGCTTCGAGCACAAAATCGACCCTGACGTCCCCTGCCGCGGGGCGCTTCAGTTGGAGAACGGCGGTTTTCAGAAAGGCGAACCTTTCATCCCCGGCCATCTCCTGGATAAAACCGGGAATCAGTTCCGGCGCCAGGGCGCTGCCGGCCAGCACCAGGCCGGCGCCCCCTTCCCGGATGGCGATCCGGTTCAGCCACAGACCGGGGGAGTTCTTGCCGCCCAGATGGACCAGATAGCCGGAAAACCCTTCCATCTGCCAGCGCCGCAGGCTGTTGGCCTTCTCCAGCAGGCGTTCCTTGTCGGCGATACGCCGGGTCATCTCCAGGATCTCTTTCTCCAGCGCCGGACCCGACGGCTGCGCCCCGGCGCTCCTGGGTATCTGACGAAGGGATTCCGCCAACATCGCGCTCTTCTGGGTAAGCTCCTTGAACTCTCTGTTGAGAGCCCGGTTTTCCTGCATGGCGATCAGATAGACCAGCACCAGAGCGGCGGCCACCGCCGCCAGCCCCATGGCGGCCGAAACGGGCGGGGAATAGCCCTTTTTGCGGGGGGCGAACTGGCGGTAGAGATCGATCTGCTGATTCATGGCTTAGGTTCCACGCCCCGAAGAGCCGCTCCGACCGCGATCAGACCTCTTTCCCGTTCCGAGGCCGCGATATTTTGCTCCACGGTCATGATCTCCTTCAGATCCAGCCAGCGGCAGGGGATGGCCAGGCCGGACTGCAGAATGGCGAACAGCGCGGAGCCATGGCGGGCGGGAGGGGCTATCACCAGCGTGGTGATGGGGGAGAGCCGGAAATTGCTTTCAAAAAAATCGAGGGAGCGCTGCACCTCCAGCACCAGCCGTTCGGAGAGTTCATCCCGAAAAACACCCTCGCCCTCCTCCCCGGCATAATTTTCGTAGGCGTGAAGACCCCCCAGGCCGAAACCGAACTTACGGGTCAAATAGATCAGCCCCTCGCGGATCAGAAGAATCACCCCGTTGTGATCTTCCAGATAGAGCAAAGCCACCCCCTGCCGACATTCCGGCAGACGGAGCCCGATATTGCGGAGCGCCATTTCGGGGATATCCAAAGCCTCGATCTTGACTTTGGCGTCCTGCAGAAAGGTGATGCGGCGGGAAAGAACCCCCTTTTGGGACGCCACCGCATAGGCCACCTTGGAGCGGTTGCGGCTTCCCTGATGGGGAACGGTAAAAAAATCGAGGACCGCCTCCTCCACCGGGTAACTCAGCAGGTCGCGAACCTGCCAGCGGAGAGCGGCGCCCAGTTCATTTTCGGGAACGTCGGGGGCTTCCACCTGCAAGAGCTGATAGTCCCCCATATCGAGGGCAACGACACAGCGGGCGCGGGGAAAATCCTCTTGGCGAAGAGCTTCCCTCAGCAGGAAGGCGCTTTCCCCCGGATCGGGGCAGGAGATGTGGCGCACTTGGCGCAGGATCGGCGAAGCGTTCCGCGGGAATTCCACGCGGGCCAGGGCGATACCGCCCGCATGGAAGGAGAGTCCCAATCCCAGGCGGGAGGAAACCAGGGATTTGTGAAACAACCTCATAAAATCCTTTCGCAAAAATTGACTCCCGGCAGGAGCAAACCCCGCTAAAAGTCAAAAAAACGAATAATTTTTTGTAAATAAGGCTATTTCTTGATAACAGAAACATGCGATAGAAAATACCGTGCCAAAGATTCAAAAATTTTCTAGGAATTTCATCATTTCCTTAAATCCCCAATCCCTCGCCGGCTCATGCCTCCCCATCCCCCAAAGCCAGAATCCGGAGCTGCAGGGAGCGTTTTCCCCGGAAGCGGTTGTCCCCCAGCCGGTAGACGAAGGTCTTCGTCTCCCCCACCTTGATTCCGGAGCCGCCACCCGCCCCATCGGCCACGTTGAACCAGACCGCTTCGAAGCAGACCCCCTCCTTCTCCAACAACAGCCGCCGATGAGCGCCGTTGCCCAATTCGCGGCTGGAACGCACCGTGAAACGCCCATACAGAACCGGCGCCGGGAAATCCTTTCCCCACGGATCGAGCGCATCGAGGCAATCGACGGTGGCCAGGGTGAGCCGCTCCGCCGGCCAGTCGCCATCGACCCAGAGGTCGGGGCGTCGCGGCTCTTCCCCCAACTGAGCCCGGACCGCGACCTCGAACAGTTCCGCAAAGCAGGGGATGTCCGCGGCGGCCAGGGTCGCTCCGGCCGCCCCTTCGTGGCCTCCGAAACCCCGCAGCAGACCGGGGCGGCGATCGGAGACCGCCTGCAGGGCGTCCCGCACATGGAAGCCCGGCACCCCGCGGAAACTGCCCGAGGCCAGCACCGGGCCGTCATCCGGATGGGGAGGCCCCTCTGCGGTTACACCCCCCGTCCCCTTGGGGGCAAACAGCGCCGCCGGTTTGCCGAAAGCCTCCGCCAGACGGCTGGCGGTGATGCCGTGGACCCCGCAGTGGCCGTCTTCGAAATAGAGCACCAGCGACTGCCCGGTCATGGCCGAGGCCTGAACCAGGGCCCGCTGCCGCAGTTCCTTCTCGATGCGGCGCCGCTCTTCGTTTTCGGCTTGCAGTATCCGCCACTGCCGGACCGCCTCCCCGACATCGGCGGCGATCAGAAACCGGAACCCGGCATCGGGCCAGTCGAGGCGGCCGGAGGCGGAAATGCAGGGCGCCAACCGGAAAGCGACCGTTTCGGCCGTCACCGGCCCCTCCTGCTCCGCGCAGAAGACCTGCCAGGCGAGCCGTTTTTTCTCATTGAGCAGCGCCAGGCCGTGCCGCACCAGGATGCGGTTGGCGGCGCTCCGATCCGGCCGCAGCGCCACGCAGTCGGCCACCGTGGCCACCGCCACATAGTCGAGCAGCCCCTTGAGGCTGGGGATCTCGGGCCGGAGACCGCTTTCCAGCAGTTGGGCACGCACCTTGGCCATCACCAGAAAAGCCACCGCCGCCCCGCAGACATGCGGATCGTAACCGGAATCGGCGCCGCTCGGATTGACCACCGCAAAGGCCGATGGCGGCGGCCCCTCTTCGGGCAGGAGGTGGTGATCGGTGACGATGACATCGAGACCCGCCGCTTTCAGGCGCCCGATCCGCTCCTCGTCGGCGCTCCCCTTGTCGGCGGTGATGACCAGCGTGGCGCCGGAACCGAGAATCCGTTCCACCACCGGCTGGGTGAGACCATACCCTTCCGTCAACCGGTGGCTGGTCACCACCTGGAGCCGCTCCTCGGGAACAGCGAAGTAGCCGTTGAAAGCTCTCCAGAGTACGGCGGCCGAAGCGGTGCCGTCGAGATCGTGGTCGCAGGCGAAAATCACCTTTTCCCCGGCGGCAATCGCCCTTACAATTCGCGCCACGGCCCGGTCCAGGCCGAGTATGGTAGCGGGATCGGGGAGCGCACCCAGCGCCGGGCGGAGGATCCCCTGCCAGGAAACCGGCTGCTCCAGGCGCCGCGCCAGCAGATCGGCCAACCACGGGGCGGCTTCTTCATTTAGAAGGGCTTGGTAAACGGTTTCGTTGCGGGGGCGGACACGGATGCGGGGAACGGGGAGCAACACGGGTTGAAAAACCATGGCGGCGGGAGTTACCTTCCGGGCTGGGGGTATGACTGCTGACCCCGTAAGCGGCGGGCCGACCGTAAGGGTAGCACGGTCCCGGAAAGGAGAAAAGATCATCGCGATGCCGAGTCGCGGATGAGGAAAACCATGAGAGAGGACGATCCCGATCGCCCGCAGGGGTTGCCTGAGCAAGCCCTTCTTGGGAATCTCAGCGATGAAAGGCTAAAAGACCCGGTCGAATCCGTCCTCGGGAAGCAGCACATCCATCTCGTGATTGGTCCGGGCCTGCCATTTGGGAAGATAGGCGTTCTTTTTTTTGTGGATGCTGGGCGCATTCCGGTGGGCCCATTGATGGGAAGCCTCGGTATTCTCCACCCACTGGCACTCCTGAACCCGTTTGATGAATTTCTCGGGGTTGTCTTCATGCTTTCGGGCCGCGATGAGGGAAAACCGGGCTTTCCAGGCCCCCATGCGCGGGTTGATCACCACATAATAAACCTTGTCCGGCAGCAACTCCGCCTTCATAAAATCGGCGCTTTCCCCCACCACCATGAACAACCGCTCTCCCGGCTCGCAGGGATAGGCGATCTTGGTCTTGGCCGCGACGATCCCCACAAACCGATAGCCATCGCCGGTGATGTCATGGAGGGAGGACTGGATGGCGCCGCCAAAATGGGTGGGGCGGAGAAACACCACCAGCGCCTGGCCCGCCGCCGGGGCATAGGCAGCCTCGGCGTCCGCGACTTCGGCCATCATTTTACTGGCGCAACCGGTAAAACACCACAACAGCAACAAACCGACGCCAACGGGTACCCAGGGTTTCACGCTACCTCCCCAAATCTGGAAGTGAAATTTTTTAATTGATAATCTCATATGATAAAATTGTCAATAACGATTCCCGCCCTGAAAAACAACCGGCGCCGGATTTTTTCCGCCGCCGGAGAAGCCCCGGAGAACACCCCAGGGAAAAAAAGGCTGCCCGTTTCGGGGCAGCCTTTTTTCAACCCGGCCTGCAAGGGAGCTATTCGGTGACATCCGAAGCGAAGTAGATTTCGACGCGGCGGTTCATCTGACGTCCCGCGGCGGTATCGTTGGCGGCCACCGGCCTGGACTCGCCGAAGCCCTGAGCAGCCAGCCTGGCTCCGTCGATATTATGGTTCTGGATGAGATACTGGCGAACCGCCTCGGCCCGTCTTTGGGACAGAGCCTGATTCAGGGCGTCCGAACCGATGCTGTCGGTATGCCCGGCCACGATAATCCGGGGAATCCCAGGATTTTCCTTGATAAATTTGGCGCCGTTGGCCAAATCCCCATGGTGGGCGGGAAGGATATCGGCCCGGTTGGAGGCGAATTGGATATTCAGGGTGAACTGGATCGGGCAACCGTCCGCGTCCACCTTCACACCCCAGGGGGTGCCGGGGCATTTGTCGAGATTGTCGGGAACGCCGTCGCGATCGGAATCAAGAACGGGGGCCTTCTTGCCGGGAGCCAGGAAAACCGTCTCCACGAAATTCGCGAAGCGCCCGGAATCGGTCAGATCGGCGGCCTCAAAAGCCTTGCCGCATTGAAAGGCCTTGGCCACGCGTCCCAGGGTTTTCCGCCCTTCGGCGCTGTTTCCGACCAGCACGGTGTAGACACAGAGTTTGCCCCCCATCTCTTTACTGATCAGGGAGGCCGCCGCTGGAGAGTCCTCCATGGAGACGCCGTCGCTCACCACCACGATGGCGCTGTTGCCGGAAGCGCCTTTGAGATCCGTGGCCGCCGCGGCCAGAGCCGCGGAGAGGGGGCTGACCCCGCCCAGATGTTTGATGCCGTCAAGCCCGGCGGCGAAACCGCTGCGGCTGTATTTGGCCATGCCGTAGGCCAACGCGGTCGGTTCCTTGGATTGTTTGGGGTGGTGCCCAAAGGAGCGCAGCCCCGCATTGTAGTTGAGGCCGGCCGGGATGCTCTGGTTGACGCTGCTGACGAAGTTCCGCGCCGTCGGATATTCCTGCTCGCCGTAGTTGTTGAGATCCATGCTCTCCGAGGCGTCGATGATGATCTGGAAGTTGTCGACCTTGGGGTTGTATTTCCCGGCGTCGAACTTTTGGGGGGTGAAGGTCAGCGGAGTCTGGGGCGGGTACATGGTCGCACAGCCGATCAATAGTGTTGTGGCGAGAAACAGCCCTAAAGTTCCAATCGATCTTTTGTACATTTCCATTCCTCCTTTGAAACGGTTTCAGTCCAGCGATTCGATTTGCGCCCCCTTCCCTTGCCGGTGGCGTGGAGTCTCCAATGACCTCTCAAGGGCGCACATCTAAAATTTATCACGAAAAATAAAAATTGCACCTTTGGTAAATCGTATTTTTTCCTATTAAAAAAATGAGCCCTAGAAATAATGGCTATCCATTGAAACCCGCCTTGGGAAAACGGCCGGCCAGTGCCGCCTTTCAGGGCTGCGGCGCCGGATTTCGCTGGTCTGGGACTCGATCGGGCAGGATGACGCGGATCGTGCATCCCCGACCGGGATTGTTGCGGGCCTCGACCCGGCCCCCCATGCCCTGGGCAAGCTGGCGCACCAGGGCCAATCCGATGCCGGTTCCCTCGGTCTTCCGGGTGAGGGAATCGTCGCCCCGGAAGAAATCCTCGAAGACTCGTTTCAGATCGGACCCGGCGATGCCGGGTCCGCTGTCGGCAACCTCCAGAATCACCTCTCGCCCTTTCTTTTCCGCGCTGATCCGGATCTGCCGGAGTGGCTCCCCGCGCCCGAATTTGATGCTGTTTTCGACGCAGCTGATCAGGATCCGGACCAGGGCCTCCCGGTCGCAGACCACCCGCAGACCGTCGGGTAGCTCTCTACGCACCTCGAAACCCTCCTGTTTCAGCTGACCCGCCAACACCTCCTCCACCTCCGCCGCCAGTTCGGACAACAGATGAGGGCGCAGATCGAAAACCCGGCTCCCCTTCTCCAGTTTGGAGAATTCCAGAACCGCGTTGATCAGGCGGGTGAGCCGGGAGCTTTCGGAAGAGATGACATCCAGATACCGGCGCTGTTTTTCAGGGCTGGCGGCCACTCCTTCCCGGAGCATGTCGGCATAGAGGCGGATGTTGGTCAGCGGCGTTTTGAGTTCATGGCTCACAGAGGAGGCAAAACCGCTGCGGCGCAGGGACAAGTCATGGATGGCGCGGGCGCTGCGGTAGATCAAAAACAGCCCCAGCGCCAAAACGCCCCCCAACGCCGGCAGCAGCCGGTTGAGCAGGGAGCGCCCCGGTGACGGAGGCAGCGAGCCGGCGCCGAGCCTGGCCCGGAACTGCCCGAAAGGACGGGGGAAGCGCCGCTCCAGCTCAAGGCCGGAGGCGATTGAGGCGGCCCCGAAACGCCGGGACAGGTCCCCATGCGGCGTCAGGAAGGTCAGTTCCAGACGGGAGAAGGCGGCCACCGGCTCTCCGGCAAAGCAGGCGCTCTGGAGCTCGTCGAGAAAGCTTCCGACATCGAGCACCAGCCCCTGAACGACGACGCCGGTTCCGGTTCCGACCCGCCGGAACAGGAAGAGAGCGTCGTCCGGCAGGGGAACCGCCTCCATGGGGGCGACCCAGGACCGGTATGCCAAAACCGGGGCCGCGCCGCTCTTGGCGATAGCCCCCGGCTCCCGCTCCCGGCCCGCGTCGGAGACGGCGCCGGCAGGGGCCTGGGCCGCCAATTGGGCGATTTCTTCGGCCTTCAGATAGCGCGGCTGTTTCTGCTGCTCCAGATAACCCCGCGGGGGCGCGGCGCCCCGGAAATACTTGCCGGCCAAGGCCTGGTCCCGGTCCCGCGCCCGGCCTTTTTTCTCCGCGGCCCCATCGCCATCCCCGGCCGGCGACGGCGCCGGTCGCTGCTCGTGTCGATTAGAGGAAAAACGCTGGAACTCCAGAGCCGCCCGCCACAGCCGCCCGTCGTCCGGCGCCGCCGCGGCGCCGATGATCGGGCGCGGCGTCCCGTCGGCATCCAACTGCAGATAGCCGACGATGTATTTCTCCCCCGTAAGGGAGGCCAGCGGGGAAGACCCGCCGGGGCCCACCAGATAATCGCCCACCGGCCGCTCCTCTTCGCGTTTCAGCAGCGCCGCCATCCGCTCCTCGATCCGGTCGAACAAGGCCTCTCCGAAAAACTGGAATTCGGCCTGCTCCTCCCGGTCGAGGTTCCCATAGGCCCGCAGCGCCAGCCACCCGAAAGGAACGGTCAGCACCACCGCGAATACGGCCATCAGCACCGCAAACCGTTTCATTCCCGCTCCTCCTCCGTGATCACCAGCCGGTAGCCCCGGCCCCGGATGTTGCGGATGAAAAAGCCCTCCCGTCCACCGTCGGGGAACAGGGCGGCGATCTTCTTCCTCAGGTTGGCCAGGTGGATGTCGACGGTGCGGGTCTCGATGCCGGGATCGCTGTAGCGCCAGATCTCGCCGAGCAGCTCCCGCTGCGACACCGTCCGCTTCCGGTTGCGGGCCAGGTAGCTGAGAATGTCCATTTCCCGCGGGGTCAGGGCGACCGTTTGGCGCCCCCGGCGCAGCGCCAGGTTCTCGCCATCCAGCTCCAGATCGCCGAGCGTCTGGCGCCAGCCTGCTGCAAACCGGGCGCCGCGGCGCAGCAACGCCTCGACCCGCGCCAGCAATTCCCGCAGCGAGAAGGGCTTGCGCACATAGTCGTCGGCGCCGCCGCGGAACCCCGTTACCACGTCCTCCTCGCCGCCCTTGGCGGTCAGCATCAGAATCGGTTGCCACGGCTTCCGGGCGCGCAGCTCCCGGCAGACGGAAAAACCGTCGCGGCCCGGCAGCATCACATCGAGAATCACCAGATCGAAATTTTCCGCCAGGGAAAGCTGCAACCCCGTGTCGCCGTCCGCTGCGCCGCGCGGGGCATAGCCGTGAAAGGCGAACAGATCCAGGAGCCCCTCCAGAATCGCGGCATCGTCTTCAACCACCAGCAGCGATATTTTATCCTTGCCCATTTCCGGCCTCCCCGTCCCAACGTACCCCTATTGTCTCCGTTCTGACAAGTCGTGAAGGTAAAGAATGGGTAAATTTCGGCATCCCAATATTTACAGAACCTTGTCTGGCAGACGGGGTTCCCCGCTGCCACACTGGAGGCCAAAGCGGGGTTGCACCCGAAAAATTCCCAAACCAAAGGAGGTCACCATGAAAAAATCCACCTGCCTTTCCGCTGCGATGCTGCTCCTCGGCGGGCTGTCGCCCTGGCAGCCCGCCCACGCCGCGGAAATACTCAACCCGACGATTGAAATCGTCACCCCTTGCGTGCTGGCCGACGGCAACCAGACCGTCTCGGTGCTGCTCCGTTTCCGCGTTCCCGAGCGAGCGCCGACCGCCGCCGACCGGGAAAGACTCAACCTCGGCCTGGTCATCGACCGTTCCGGCTCCATGGCCGAC
>JAFGOW010000050.1 GCA_016926265.1 Deltaproteobacteria bacterium
AAACAGCTTGTTGCGGAACAGCTTGGCGTGGACGAGGATCAGGTTACCGAGGAAGCGTCATTCATGGATGATCTGGGGGCCGATTCGCTGGATACGGTGGAACTGGTCATGGCCCTGGAAGAGGAGTTCGATATCGAGATTTCCGACGAGGACGCCGAGAAGGTACGGACCGTACAGGACGCCGTCGACTACATCACCGAGCATACCTAAGTAGAATCGGGGGGCTCCCCCCCTTTTTTATGAAAACGGAGCCTCAGTCCTTCCGGCGTTGAGGAAGGCCTGAGGCTGCCGTCGGTTTTCCGGTGGGAATCACCAGGAAGGGGGACCAAACAAGCATGCGCCGCGTTGTCGTGACAGGAGTCGGGGTGATTTCCGCCTTGGGAACCGGGGTGGAGAAGAATTGGAACGCCTTGATGGCGGGCGAATCGGGAATCGACCGCATCACCCGTTTCGATGCTTCGAGCCTACCTTCCCAGATTGCCGGAGAGGTCAAGGATTTTGACGGCGAGCAGTTCATGGACAAAAAGGATCTTCGCAAGAACGATCTCTTCATCCAGTACGCCGTGGCCGCTACCGATATGGCGCTCAAGGATTCCGGATTCGTCATCGATGAGGGCAACGCCGAGCGAGTCGGAGTTCTGGTCGGTGCCGGGCTGGGAGGTCTGCCGACCATCGAGCGGAGTTATCAGGCCTGTCTCGATGGGGGGTACAGAAAGATCTCTCCCTTTTTCATTCCGATGCTGATCATCAACCTGGCGCCTGGGCAGATTTCCATGCGATACGGAGCCAAAGGCCCCAACCTTTCGGTCTGCAGCGCCTGCGCCACCGGGACCCACAGCATCGGGGACGCCTACCGCATTATCCAGCGCGGTGATGCCGACGCCATGATCGCCGGGGGCACCGAGTCGACGGTAACGATCCTCGGCATCGGCGGGTTCTGCGTCATGAAGGCGCTTTCGACCCGCAACGACGACCCCAAGGGCGCCAGCCGTCCCTTTGAAAAGAACCGGGATGGGTTCATCCTGGCCGAAGGGGCCGGGATCGTCATTCTGGAAGAGTATGAGGCGGCGCGGCGTCGGGGGGCGAAGATCTACGGCGAAATCTGCGGCTATGGCCTGACTGGCGATGCCTATCATCTGACCCATCCCTCGCCCAACGGGGAAGGGGCGGCCCGTTGTATCCGGATGGCTCTCAACAGCGCTGGTGTCGATCCCCGAGAGGTTTCCTATATCAACGCCCACGGGACGTCCACGCCGTTGAACGATCTTTACGAGACCATGGCCATCAAAACCGTGTTCGGAGAGCACGCCCCGCGTTTAATGGTCAGCTCCACCAAGGGAAATACCGGCCATGCCTTGGGAGCCGCCGGCGCCATCGAGGCGGTTTACACCTTGCTGGCCATGGATCGCGGCGTGGTTCCCCCGACCATCAACTACCAGGAGCCGGATCCCGAATGCCAACTGGACTATGTCCCCAATGAGCCCCGCCAGGCCGAGGTGCGGATCGCGATGTCCAATTCCTTCGGTTTCGGCGGTACCAATGCCGCTCTTGTGTTCCGGAAGGTGTGATCCGATGTTCGCCATCGCCTCGGACCACGGTGGTCTGGAACTCAAGAACGCCATCAGAAAATGTCTGGATGATCGGGGTATCTCCTACCGGGATTTGGGCACCTTTGACAACGGTTCCGTCGATTATCCCGATTTCGCGGAATTGGTGGGGCGGGCGGTTTCGGAGGGGCGGATGGAGAAGGGAATCCTGATCTGCGGCACCGGGATCGGGATGTCGATCGTCGCCAACAAGTTTCCACGGGTGCGGGCCGCTCTGGTGAGCGACGACTTTTCGGCGCGGATGTCCAAGGAACACAATGATGCCAACGTCGTGGTGCTGGGGGGGCGGGTGCTTTCCCCCGAAACCGCCTGCAAACTGGTGGGGATCTGGCTGGATGCCCATTTCGAGGGGGGCCGGCATCAGCGGCGCCTGGACAAGATCGCCGAGCTGGAAAAAGAGCTTTTCAAAGGATGAAGTTTTTTGAAGAAAGCCGGTAAACTGATTTGAACGAAGCAGGCTCGGCCTGCTTTTTGGTTTTCCAAGAGATCGCCATTACGGAGGTTGTTGTCATCATGTCTGAGATGTTGGAGGGTTTCGATCCGGAAGTGGCCGCGGCTATCCGCCGTGAGACGGAACGGCAGGAGTACAGCCTGGAGTTCATCGCTTCCGAGAATTTCGTCAGTGACCGGGTCATGGAGGCTCAGGGCTCGGTCATGACCAACAAATACGCCGAAGGCTATCCCGGCAAGCGTTATTACGGCGGCTGCGAGTTCGTCGACGTGGCCGAGCGGCTGGCCATCGAAAGGGCCAAAGCGCTGTTTGGCGGGGATATCGTCAATGTCCAGCCTCACTCCGGATCGCAGGCCAACATGGCGGTTTACTTTGCGGCCTGCAACCCGGGCGACACCATCCTGGGCATGAATCTCGCCCACGGCGGCCATCTCACCCACGGCTCCCCGGTCAACTTCTCTGGCAAACTGTTCAAGGTGGTTCCCTATGGTGTCGTCAGGGAGACCGGCCGCATCGATTACCAGGAGGTACGGCGGCTGGCCGAGGAACACCGTCCCAAGATGATCGTGGTGGGGGCCAGCGCCTATCCCCGGATCCTCGATTTCCAGGCCTTTCGCGAAATCGCCGACGCGGTGGGCGCCAAGGTGATGGTCGATATGGCCCACATCGCCGGCCTGGTCGCCGCCGGGGAGCATCCCAATCCGGTTCCTTATGCCGAATTCGTCACCACCACCACCCACAAGACCCTGCGCGGTCCGCGCGGCGGCAT
>JAFGOW010000051.1 GCA_016926265.1 Deltaproteobacteria bacterium
CCCGCTCCAGGTTGTAGGAATCCTTGCTGAACTTGCCCCACGGCAGGATCGTGAGCCATTCCAGATAGTTGCGGCTGACGTTGTACTCCGGCGACGAGGATTCGATGAGCGACAGCTTCTCGATCTCCTCCCGGACGGTCTTCTCCGCCTCTTCGTTGAGCTTGAGCTTTTTGAGGCGCTCCTGGAACTTCTCCACCTCGCTGGCCTTCCCCTCCTTCTCCAGCCCCAGTTCCTTCTTGATCGCCTTGAACTGTTCGCGGAGGAAGAACTCGCGCTGCTGCTGGGAAACCTTCTCCTCGATCTGCTTGGAGATCTTGCCCTGGAGCCGCGATACCTCCAGCTCCTTCTTGAGCAGCACCAGCACCCGGTCGATGCGCTTGCGGACATCGAAGGTCTCGAGGATCTTCTGCAGCTCCGGTCCTTCCGAGGTGGTCAGGTTGGCGGCGAAATCAGCCAGCTTGCCGGGGTCCTCCATGCTGGAGCGGGTCAGGAAGGTCTTGATCTCCTCGGAGTAGAGGGGGTTGATCTGCACCAGCTCCTTGAGGGCGGCGATGATGGCCATGGAATAGGCCTTGAGTTCCTGGTTGACCGACAGCTCGGCGGCGAAGTGGTACTTGACCTGGGCGTAGAAGCCTTCGGGGGTCTCGTGGATATCTTCGATGGTAAACCGCTCCAGGCAGTTGAAAAGAAAATTGGCGGTCTCCTCGTCTACCTGGATCATCTTGAGGATGGTTCCGGCCACCCCCACGGAACAGAAGTTGTCGAGGGCATCCTCCGCCTCTGGATTCCGGGCCAGCACCAGGCCGAGGGTTTTGGAAGGGGTGTTGATGGCGCGTTTTAAGGCCGCGATCTTATCCTTGCCGGTGATGGTGATGGGGATCAGCAGATTCGGGAACGCCGGCCGCGGCCGGATCGGGATGACGGGGATGGCGGCCGGCAGCACCTGGGTCGCCACCACCAGACCTCCCTGGGGCGCCTCGGCAGGCTCTTCCGGGGAGAGCTGCTCGGGATCGAAAATTTTTTTGTCATCGGTCATCGGGGATCTCCTGGCGGCGCCGGCGGCTCCCCCGCCGCAGCGGAGAAAAAACGACGGACCGGTTTCAATTTTGGGATAGTCGTCAATTGGGGTCGGGAACAAAACCAAAACTAATCATCCCCTGAGGGCTTGTCAACCGGTCGCCCCTCGGAAGACGCGGAGCTCTTACACCTGGCTGGTCCACTTCTTCAGCTCCGGCACCGCCTTGAGGGTCTTGTAGACGCCGTGGTTCCAGAAAAAGGAGATGCCGGTGCTGAAGCCGCTCCGGGTCTTGATGAGGGTTTTGAGCCCCCGCTTCAGGGAGGGGAGGAAGGAGGAGAGTTCCTTGTAGGCTCTGAACAGCTGAAGATAGAGTTCATCCTCCGTCAGCCGGGCCGGTTCGTAGGTCAGGGTGAACATGTTGTAGGCGTCCCAGTCGTGGGGGTAGTCGGTGAGGCGCAGCCGCCCTTCGTCGGCCAACTGTTTATAGAGGGCGGTTCCGGGGACCGGGGTCTGGATGCAGAGCTGCACGGCGTCGACCTCGGCCTCTCGGATGAAGTCGAGGGTCCGCTCCACGGCATCCGGGGAATCGTGGTCCTGACCGAAGATGAAGGAGCCGACGATGGCGATGCCGTGGTCGTGGAGCTTCCGGATCGATTCGAGATAGTAATCGCGGGAATTGAGGTACTTGAGGTTCACCCTCTTGTTCATGGAGTTGAGGGTGTCGGCGCTGATCGATTCGAGGCCGATCATGAAGAAACGCCCCCCGGAATCGTAGACCGATTTCAGAAGCTGGTCGTGGTGGGCGATATCGATGGTGGCCTGGGCCGCCCACTCCTTTTTCAGCGGCGCCAGGCCCTCGAAGAGGCGCATCGCCCGGCTCCGGGAGTCCTCGGTATAGCCGATGATATTGTCGTCCACGAAGAAGAGGTGCCGGTTCCGGATGGTCCGGATCTCCTCCAGCACCCGATCGATGTCCCGGTAGCGGATGCGGCTGCCGTTGAAGGCTGGCACCGAGCAGAAATGGCAGTTGTGGGGGCAGCCCCGGCTGGTCTGGACGGTATCGACGAAATACTTCCCCTTCAAAAAACGGCGTTGCAGCGGTTTCATGCCACGGATGTCGGGGCGCTCCGTGACCTGGTAGATCCGCTTCAGCGCCCCCTTTTCGAAATCCTCCAGCACCGTCCGCCAGATTTCGTCGGCCTCCCCGATGACGATGGCGTCGGCGTGCCGCAGCGCCTCCTCCGGCAAAAAGGAGACATGGACGCCCCCCATCACCACCGGCACTCCCCGTTTGCGGAATTCGGCGGCGAAGCGGTAGGCCCGGGAGGCGACGTGGGAGACGCAGGTGATGCCGACCAGATCGACGGCGGCGTCGAAATCGACCGGCTGGTAGGCCTCGTCGATGATCTCGACCTGGAAGCGCTCCGGGGTGTTGTTGGCCAGCACCAGCAGCCCCAGCGGCGGCAGCGCCAGCGGGTTGGCGTTCTTCATGGCGCTGATCTGGTAGACGGGGTTGATCAGCAGGATCTTTTTCATGGCGTTGTTTTCCTTTGGGTTTCAAGGACGGGGCGCCGGGGCCGCCGCTGTCGGGGAAAAAGGGGCGGCGGGGGGTGCGCCATGCCGCCATGCTAGAGGATCGAGGCGGCAGCGGGCAAGGGGAAACCGCCAAGGAATCGAGCCACTCCCGGCAATACTGAACAGACCTTATCCGCAAACGGTGGCCGCCGGGTCAGTTCCGCAGCCGGTAGCCGGTGGCGATGAGGAGGGCGGCCCAGAGGAAGAGGCCGCCGGCCATGGCGGCGGAAATCCCGAAGGAGAGCCAGAAGGGGTTGTCGCCGCTGCCGAGCAGTGCGAAGCGGAAGCCGTCGATGAGGTAGAAGAGCGGGTTGCAGCGGGAGAGCCCTTCCCAGAAAGGGGGCAGGATCGAGACCGGGTAGAAGACCCCGCCGAAATAGATCAGGGGCAGCAGCAGGAAGTTGGTGAACATGCTGAGGGCGTCGAAGGTGTTGGCATGGATGGCGGCGATGAGGCCGAACTGGGCGAAAAGAAAGCTGGAGAGCAGCGCCATCACCAGGCCGAGGCCGGGGTACACCCAGGGCAGCGGCGCGAAACCGAGCGCGATCAGGGTAATGACGGCGCCAACCAGCATCCCTCGGAGCATGGCGGCGAGGGTGTAGGCCAGAATCAGTTGCGGCGCGGTGATGGGGGCCACCAGCAGATCGACGATGTTTCCCAGGTAGCGGGACATGAACAGCGAGGTGGAGGTGTTGGCGAAGGAGTTGTTGATGATCCCCATCAGGATCAGGCCGGGGATCACGAACTGGGCGTAGCTGAACCCCTCCAGGACCGAGATCCGCTGGCCGAGGGTGGCGCCGAACACGAACAGGTAGAGGGAAGCGGTGATGACCGGAGCCAGCAGCGTCTGGAAGGAGACCCGCAGGAACCGCAGGACTTCCCTTTTGAGGAGGGTGAGGAAGGGAAGCCAGGGCTGGAACGGCGGCAGCGGCAGGGGGCCGGTCATGGCTCTGCCGCCGGGTGGTGATTCCCGTTGCCGGTGAGCTGCAGGAAAACCTCCTCCAGGTCAGGCTTGCGCATGTCGAGATCGGCGATATGGAGTCCGCCGAGAGCGAGGCGGCGGAGCCGTTCGCCGACGGCGCCGGGGCCGGCGACGGCAAAGGTGAGGTGATCCGGGTCCCAGGAGAGCAGGGAGCGGTCTTCCGCCAGCGCTGCCGGCAGCGTGGCGAGGGGCTGCGCCAGGGTCACGATGAGGCGCCGCCCCCCCAGCCGGTTCAGCAGCGTTTCCTTCCCCTCCAGGGCGACCAGCCGTCCCCGGTTCATGATGGCGATCCGTCCGCACATCTTCTCGGCCTCTTCCAGATAATGGGTGGTGAGGAGCACCGTGGTCCCCTGGCCATTGATCTCCCGCACGAATTCCCACAGCGAGCGGCGCAGCTCGATATCGACCCCGGCCGTCGGCTCGTCCAGGATCAGCAGCCGGGGCTTGTGGATCATCGCCTTGGCGATCATGAAGCGCCGCTTCATCCCCCCCGACAGTTCCCGCAGCGGTTTGGCGAGATGGGGGCCGAGCCCGAGCCGTTCGATCAGGGTGGCGCGCCAGCCGGGGTCGTCGGGCAGGCCGTAATAGCCGACATGGATGCGGATCGCCTGCCGGACCGTGAAGAAGTGGTCGATGACGATCTCCTGGTGCATGACCCCGACCAGCCGCCGGGCGATCAAAGCCTGGCGGCGGTTGTCGTAGCCGAAGACGGAGACCGAGCCCGTTTGGGGGCGGGTGACGCCGGTGATCATGTTGATGGTGGTGCTTTTGCCGGCGCCGTTGGGGCCGAGCAGCCCGAAGATCTCCCCCGGCGCGATCTCCAGCGAGAGATCGTCCACGGCGGCGGTGGCGCCGAATCGTTTGCCGAGATGATCGATTTTAAGGGCCGCGGCGGTCATGGTGAAGGGCATCAATGGGTTGTCCTGGGGGGCCGGCGGGAGGGCGGCGCCCGATTGCGGTGCGTTCAGCGCAGGAATTTGGTGACCATCAGAACCACGCTGACGCCGATGAAGAGCAGGCAGCTCCCCCAAGAAAAGAAGGTCGCGAAGGGAGAGGGGTACCATTCCCGATTGTTTTTGGGGATGATGGCAAAGCAGTAGTACAGATTCAGAAAGAAAATCACCGGCGCGATGACCACGGCCAGCAACGAGGCGGTCAGGACCAGGGCGGTCGGCTTGGGGCCGCCGAAAATGATGATGACCGAGGTGGTCAGGGAGAACAGCATGGTCAGGCGGTAGATGTTGTATTCCGAATACCAGATGCGGCGCTTGGCCGGGGTCAGATTGGCCGAGGCGATGCCGGGCAGTTCCGCGGTTTTCCGGAACAGGTTCCGGCAGCAGGCTCCCACCACCCGCGGCCAGCCGTCGAAGTAGTTGAAGGCGGTGGAGAAGGCGGCGGCGAAGGCGCCCAGCAGCAGCACGATCATCATCCAGGGGCCGACGGAGAAGATCTGGGGGTAGTCGGCTCCGTTGCCCGCACCGGGGAAGATCCAGATGGCGGCGATCAGCAGAAAGATGCAGGCGGACAGAAAGGAGACGATCTGCCCCGCCCGGTAGTCGTAGAGGCTGGTTTTCATCCAGCGCCGGCAATAGTCGGCGGCGTGGGGGGGGAGCCGTTCCAGGTTGACGGCCAAGTCCTCCTTGGCGGGGGCGAAGGGGTCGAAACGGGGCGCCAGGTGGAGGTTTTCCAGCAGCGGGCGGATGCCGGCCACCCCTCCTTTTTTGGCCCGCACCCATTCGGAAGCCTGCAGGGAGACGTCCATCCCCGTTGGAAGCAGCCCCAGGAAAGCGCCGATGATGATCCAGGATCCTTCCGGGGTGGCCGGGATGGCGAAATGACGGAAGGCCGCGAGCGGCGCCGGCTCCACCAGGTAGATCATGAGCTGGGAGACGATCAGGAGCACCGCCAGCCACTTGCAGGTCGCTTCCACCGCCAGGTAGCCGCCCCGCAGGATGATGATGACGGACAGCAGGGCCAGCAGCAAGGCGTAGACACCCATCGACAGCGGCAGTTCGAAGTAGATGGTGAAGATATAGTAACTTACCGCGGCGGCGGCGATGAGACGGCCGGCCTGGCCGATGCAGCACTGGATCAGGGTGGTCGCCAGCAGGTACCAGAGCGGCCATTTCATCCAGGCGGTGGCGTAGGCCTCCATGATGCTTTTCCCGGTGGCGTTGGTGAAGCGGATCGCCATTTCGTAGCCGTAGTATTTGAGGATGTAGGCGACCGGGATGACCCACAGCAGTTCGTAGCCGAAGCGCCCCCCGGCGGTGGGGGCGGTGATGATGTGACTGGTGCCGATGCCGGTCATCATGAGGATGATGCCGGGACCGAAATTCCGCAGCAGGCCGCCGAAGGTCATGCTCGGCAGTTCGAGTGCCTCCAGCGCGGCGAACCCGTCGCCTTTGCTGCTCTCCTTTTTTTCTCTGGATGACATGGTTCTCCTGACGGACCGTTGGAAAACCGGGCCTTGGGCCCGCGGGCGGGGTGGCTACCGGTTTCAGCACCGGCCTCGCCCTTCAAATGCCGTGCGCCAGGGGCCAGGGAGCCGGTTGTCGCCTCCCGCGCCCTGGGTTAAGCCGGCCGGGGGCTTTGGCCTTTGAATTCCCTTTCCATTTCCCTATAATACCAATTTTTTAAAGGGAATCGGGGTTTCATGAACGAGGTTTTTTCGGAGTCGGCCCGCGATGGGATCCGGGCGGCGATCGCCGCGGCGCAGGGGAACGAGGTCTTTCTGATCGGGGAGACGGAGGCCTCGCCGCGGGTGGAGCGGGTGGTGGTGGCGGCGCGCGGTTCCCGGGAGGCGGTGCCGGCGGTGACCTCCCGTTGCTCCTTTGGGGATGTGGTTATCCACAACCACCCTTCCGGCGATCTGCGGCCGTCGGCGCCGGACCTGGAGATTGCCGGACGCCTGGCCGGCCTCGGGGTGGCCTTCTACATTGTGGATAACCCTGTGGAAAATGTGTACAAGGTGGTGGAGCCCTTCCCCCCCCGCCGCACCCTTCCCATCGACTTCGCCGATCTGGAGCATATTTTGGCCCCCCACGGCCGCATGGCCGCCGTGCTGCCCAGTTTCGAGGAGCGGCCGGAACAGTTGCGAATGGCCTTTCTGGTGGCGGAGGCCTTCAATCAGGACAAGCTGGCGCTGGTGGAGGCGGGGACCGGGACCGGCAAGAGCCTCGCCTATCTGGCGCCGGCCATTCTCTGGGCGGCGGCCAACGGGGAGCGGGTCATCGTTTCCACCAACACCATCAATCTTCAGGAGCAGCTGCTCGGCAAGGACCTCCCCTTGCTGCGGCGCGCCACCGGCCGGTCCTTCAAAACCGCGCTGATCAAGGGACGCAGCCAGTATCTGTGCCGGCGCCGGCTGGAGGGGGCCCGTCAGGAGCCGGGCCTGTTCGAGGACCGCCAGCAGCAGGAATTGGCCCAGATCTGGGACTGGAGTCTGGAGACGGAAGAGGGGTCCCGCAGCGGGCTCCCCTTCGTTCCCAGCGATCCGGTCTGGGAGGAGGTCTGCTGCGAGGCCGATCAGTGCCTGCGGGTCCGCTGCCCGCATTTCGGCGCCTGTTTTTTCCACCGGGCGCGACGCCAGGCGGCCCAGGCCGACCTGCTGGTGGCCAACCACGCGCTGGTGCTGACCGATCTTGCGATCCGGACCCAGACCGGCAACTTCTCCGCGGCGGCCATTCTCCCCCCCTGCGACCGCCTGATCCTGGACGAGGCCCACCACCTGGAAGATGTGGCGACCCGGTTCTTTTCCATGGAGGTGACCCGGTTCTCCTTTGCCCGCCCTCTCCATCGGCTGCGCCACCCGAGGAAAACCGACAAAGGTTTCCTCGCCCAGCTGCTGGTCAAGCTCGCGACTCTGCTGCCGGCCCATGAAAACGTCCTCTATGCCCGCCTGTTCGAAAAGGTTCAGGAGCTGGGGGCCGGCTGCCAGGAGTTGTACGGTCTGGCCGTCACCGAGCTGGAGGGGATTGCCGAAACGCTGCGGGCCTTTTCGGATCGCCGCGGCGGGGAGCCGGGAGAGCTCCGCTTCCGGATCACCGAGACCTTTGCCGCTTCCGACAGTTGGGAAACGATCCGGGGCCGGGTGGAAGGGCTGGCCGGGGAGACCCGTGCCCTGGTGAAAGGGGTGCGGGAGCTGCTCACCGAATGCGAGGCTCTGGAAGAGGGGTTTCAGGAGCAGCTGCTGGCGGCGATGACCGATATCGGGGCGGCCGCCGGACGGCTGGAGCGGCTGGCGGAGGCGCTGCGGGGGTTTGTGCTGCGGGAGGCGTCTCTCTGTGCCTGGATCGAGGTGGCGGAAGGGCGCATCGGCCGCGGCCGGGGGACCATCTGCCGGCTCTGCTCGGCGCCGCTGGAGGTCGCCACCCTGCTCCGCGAAGCCCTTTTTGACCGTCACCGGACCGTGATCATGACCAGCGCCACGCTGGCCGTGGGCTCTTCCTTCCGCTATCTCAAGGAGCGGGTTGGGCTCGATGCCGTCGAAACGGGTCGGCTGCTGGAGCTGCGGCTCCCCTCCCCTTTCGACTTTCAGCGCCAGGCCCTGGTGGCGGTGCCGCGGGATCTCCCCGAACCGGGCAGCGACGGCTACCCCCGCATGGTGAGGGATCTGTGCGAACGGGCGATCATCGCCGCCGACGGCCGGACCTTCGTGCTCTTCACCGCCTATTCGCTGCTGAAAACGGTGTTCGCCGAAACCGCGCCGGTACTCGGCGCCCGCGGCTACCACTGCCTGCGCCAGGGGGATGACGATCGCCACCGGCTGCTGAAAAGCTTCACCGAGGATTCCACCAGCGTCCTGTTCGCCACCGACTCTTTCTGGGAGGGGGTGGACGTGCCGGGGCGTTCCCTGGAGCAGATCATCATCACCCGGCTGCCGTTTAGGGTGCCGACCGATCCGGTTCTGGAGGCGCGGGCCGAGGCTCTGGAACAGGCCGGCGGCGATCCGTTCCGGGAATACACGGTGCCGCAGGCGGTGATCCGCTTCAAGCAGGGCTTCGGGCGCCTGATCCGCAGCCGGACCGACCGCGGGGTGGTGCTGATCCTCGACAGCCGGGTGGTGAACAAGAACTACGGGCGGATTTTTCTCGACTCGCTGCCGGGACCCTGCCTGGTCAGCGGCGGCGTGGAGGAGGTGTTCGCCGCCGTGGAGCGTTTTTTCGCGGCGTCGAAGGATTGACCGGAAAGGAAGCGGCAGGATCAGGCCGCGAACAGACGCTCGCCGTTGGTCAGCAGCTCCGCCACTTCGGCATCGGAGAGCCGGAGCCGGATCTGCAGCAGCTTCATCTCGGCCAGGGGGTCGAAGAGCGGGTAGTCGCTGCCGAACAGGATCCGCTCGCGGGGGTGGTGGGCGAAGATGTCGAACAGCAGCCGGGAGGGGATGGCGTTGAGGGAGCTGGAGGTGTCAAGATAGAGGTCGCGGCCGGCCAGGTATTCGACCACGAAAGACCAGTGCTGGAAGCCGCCGAAATGGGGCGCGATGACTTTCAGCCTGGGGAAGCGGTCGAGCTGGGCCGCCAGCTTCTGGGGGCTGGAGGGGTTGAGTTCCGGCGGCAGCCGGTCGCCGATGTGGATCATCAGGTAAAAGCGCTCGCCGATCGCTTCCAGGATCGGATCGAGGCGCGGGTCGTCCAGCGCAAAACCCTGAAAATCGGGATGGAGCTTGATCCCCTTGATTCCCGCCGCCGCCAGGCGCTCCAGCTCCCGTTCCCACTCCGGGAAATCGGGGTGGAAGGTGCCGAAAGGGATCAGGCGGGGACAGGTTTCCTGGACCTGAAGCGCCCAGTTGTTGGCGGGGATGACCTGTTCCCGTTTGGTGGCCGCGCAATGCATCACGGCGCGGTCGATGCCGGCCCGATCGAGCCGCGGCAGCAGATCCTCCAGCAGGCCGTTGCCGACCGGGGCGATGCGGTAGTGTTCTTCCAGTTGGCGGACCACCTTGTCGGCGATCTTGGGGTGAAAGGCGTGGGTATGGATGTCGATGGCCATGGAAAACCTCCGGCGGCTGGCGGCGAAATCGTAGCGTTGGCGCCAAGAAGCAGTTCCGGCAACCTTGGAGCAACGCAGCGGGGCGCTGGAAAAACGCGCCTTGCCAAAGAGACCCCGGGGTTGCTTTTCAAAAAAAGGAAATTGTTTTTTGACAAAATAGTCTATTAGAGGTTCTTGTCAAGGGAGAATCGGAGCCCGCGGAAGGAAAGGAAGGAGATGGATTCCACCTTTAACCCGATCGTTCAAACCCTCGCCCTGACGATGGGGGTGGCCTGGGCCAGCGGCCTCAACCTCTACGCCGCGATCCTGCTGCTCGGCCTGCTCGGCGCCACGGGCCACCTGACGTTGCCGGAGCAGCTCCAGATCCTCGCCAGTCCCCTGGTGATGCTGGCCGCCGCTTTCATGTATCTGGTGGAGTTTTTCGCCGACAAGACACCGGGTTTCGATTCGGGGTGGGACGCCGTCCATACCTTCATCCGCATTCCGGCCGGAGCGGCCCTGGCCGCGGGGGCGGTGGGGGAACTCAACCCGGCCGTTGCCATCGCGGCGGCCATCGTCGGCGGCGGGCTGACCGCCGGCGTGCATGCCACCAAGGCCGGCTCGCGGGTTCTCATCAACAGCTCTCCCGAGCCCTTTTCCAACTGGGTCGCCTCGGTGGCCGAGGATCTCCTCGTCATCGGCGGGCTGTTTGCCGCCCTCTACCATCCCTGGCTGTTCCTCGGCCTGCTGCTGCTCTTCATCCTGCTGATGATCTGGCTGCTTCCCCGGCTGTGGCGGGGGCTCAAGCGGCTGTTCGGCTACCTCGGGCGCCTGTTCGGAGGCCCGGCTCCGCCGCCGGCGGCAGGAACGGGAAGCGGGCCGCCACCGTCCTGAAGGCGGGGGCGCTCCCTCAGAGCTGATAGATCTCCTCGCAACTCAATTTTTTGATCCCGGCCTCGTCGATCAGCTTTTCAACCTGGTCGATGTTTTCCGCGTCGATCACCAGGATCGCCGATCCTGGCTTGGGCATCAGGGTGGCGTAGGCGTTCTTGATGTTGATGCCGGCCTTGGCCAAATGTTCGAGGAGATCGTGGAGGCCGCCGGGGCGGTCGGGCATCCGCACCGCGACGATCCTTCTCAGCACCGCGCTGTAGCCGGCCGCGGTCAGCACCTGGTGCCCCTGGTCCGGATGGTCGAGGAGCAAGTTGAGGATTCCCCAGCCATAGGAGCTGCTGGAGAGGGTCATGGCGCGGATGTTGATCCGATGCTGGCGCAGCACGCCGGTCACCTTTTCCAGATGGCCGGGCTGATTCTCCAGGAAGATCGAAACTTGACGGGGCATGGCTATTCTCCTTGTCGGTGGCGCAGGTCCTGGACGCGAACGGCTTTTCCTTCCGATTTGGGAAGGGCTCCCGGCTCCACCAGCCGCACCTCGGGGGTGACCAGCACCTCGTCGCGGATCTCTTCCTGGATTCGGCGCCGCAGGTTTTCCAGGGGCTCCATTTCGCCGGTGAAGAAGTGAGGGCTGATTTCCACCTTGATCAGCATCTCATCCACCCCCTTGACCGTCTCCAGGACGATCAGATAATCGTTGCCGATTTCGGGGAAGCCCATGAGGATTTTCTCGACCTGCATCGGAAACACGTTGCACCCCTTGATGATGAACATGTCGTCGGTGCGGCCGGTGATGCGGTCGATGCGGCGATGGCTGCGGCCGCAGGGACAATCCCCCGGCACAAAGCGGGTCAGGTCGCGGGTCCGGTAGCGGATGATCGGCATCGCCTGGCGGTCGAGGGTGGTCATGACCAGTTCGCCGACCACCCCCTCGGGAACCGGTTGCAAGGTTTCCGGATCGACGATTTCGGCGATGTAAGCGTCCTCCCAGAGATGGAGGCCGTTCTGGCATTCGCATTCGAAGGCGACGCCGGGGCCGTTCATCTCCGACAGGCCGTAGGAGTTGAAAGCCTTGACGCCATAGAGATCCTGAATCCGCCGGCGCTGGCCTTCGGTGTGGGGTTCGGCGCCGATGACCAGAATCCGCAGCCGGGTGTCGCGGCTGATATCGACCTTAAGCTCCCGGAAGGTTTCGTGAAGCCGCGCTAGGTAGCTGGGGATGGCGTGGATGACGGTGGTGCCGAAGTTGGTCATCAGCTGGATCTGGCGCCGGCTGTTGCCGGCGCCGGCCGGGATGGTCAGGGCGCCGAGGCGTTCGGCGCCGTACTGGAAGCCGAGGCCGCCGGTGAAGAGCCCGTAGCCGCAGATGTTCTGGAAGACGTCGCCGGGGCGCGCGCCGGCCGCGAACAGGGAGCGGGCGACCAGATTGGCCCAGGAATCGAGGTCATGGCGGTTGTGAAAGATCACCGTCGGGTTGCCGGTGGTGCCGCTGGAGCAGTGAAGGCGGATCACGGTGTCGAGCGGCGCCGAGAGCAGGCCGTAGGGGAAGTGTTCCCGCAGATCCTCCTTGGTGGTCATCGGCAGCTTGTCGAGATCCGACAGCGAGCGGATATCCTCCGGGGAGATCCCCCGCCGCGCCAGAACGGCGCCGTAAAAGGGGGAGCCGGCCGCCCGCCGGAGCGTCTCCCGGAGCCGTTCCAACTGGAATGTCGCCAGCCCTGAGCGGGGCATGGTTTCCAGTTCCTGTTGCCAATAGATGGGCATCCTTTCCTTCTTTCCTGGGTATTTCCCAATGATTTCGAGCCTGCGAGAGGCTCCCTCTATATAGCACAATGGTTCTCGAAGCTCAATCTTGACGGCTTCGGAGACGACCGCTCCTCTCCGGCTTCGGTTTTCATTCGTTGGCGCGGAGTTTATTAAGCTTGGATCCATTGGGAATCTTTGGTCGAAATCCAGGGCGATGGGGGCGGCTTGACGACCCTGTTTCTTTGAAGAGGAAAAAACGTCGCGGGAGGGTCTTTATGACCCTTGTTATTTTATTAAAGAAGATTTGGATTAAAAAAATTGCAGAGATGGTTTTGAAAATTTTTGTCGGGTAGCGGCGAATAATATTCGGGATATTTCTTTTTTCTGGTGCTGTGGTATAGTTACACCCGGTTTAGCGATGACGGATATCCTTTTAAAGGGATCGAAAAGGAAGCGGATATTTTAAGAAAAAATTTTAATTTTAATTATTTTACACGATGGGAAGGGGGGATAAAATGAACGAAACGGAATGCTGCAAAGAGGCCGTTTTCCCGCGCCTTAATGAGCCGGCGCCGGATTTCGAGGCCGTCACCACCCACGGCACCAGGAAATTGTCCGATTATCGGGGCAAATGGCTGATCCTTTTTTCCCATCCCGCCGACTTCACGCCGGTCTGCACCACTGAATTCATCGGTTTCGCCCGGCATTACGAAGAGTTCAAAAAGTTGGGATGCGAACTGCTCGGGCTTTCCATCGACGGCCGTGCCGCCCACATCGCCTGGGTGTTGGCCATCAAGGAGAAATTCGGGGTCGAAATTCCCTTCCCCATCATTGAGGATCTGTCGATGAAGGTGGCCCATGCCTACGGCATGATTCAGCCCGGCGCCAGCGATACCTCGGCGGTGCGGGCCACCTTTTTCATCGATCCCAAGGGGATTCTGCGGGCGATGGTCTATTACCCGATGAGCAATGGGCGCTCCATCGCCGAATTCGTCCGGTTGCTGGCCGCGCTGCAGACCTCCGATAAACATGGCGTGGCGACCCCTGAAGGATGGCAGCCGGGGGAGATGGTCATCGTGCCGCCGCCGAAAACGGTGGCTGACGCGGAAAAACGGGCCGGCGAAGGCTATGAATACACCGACTGGTTTTTCTGCAAGAAGAAGCTCTGAAGGGAATGGCTGACCCGGGCGCCCGCAAGGCGTCCGCTGAAACGACGGCAAACGGTAAACGGTAATATGGTCGAAGGGAGATGGTGCCGAGAAGGAGGGGAAGAAAAATCAAGGTTGCTAACCGCTGTGGGTGAGAAGGCAGGCTTCAAAAAACTGGATCGTTTTCAAAGGAGAAAACCATGAAAGGCGTTACTTTTTTTGTTGCGTTGTTGTTTGTGGTGGTTAGTTCGGTAGCATTCGCGGCTCCGGCCCCCCAGAAGGTTGTCGATCTGGGCAAGGGGAAATTGGCTGAACTCGGGAAGGACAAGGTCATCGTCAAGGCTGTGAGGGCCGACAATGCCGAAGGCTTGACCCTGGACCAGATCAAGAAAATGGACGAGGAGTGGATTGCCGCCAAGAAGGCCAAGCAGACCATTCCTCTGATGAAAGAGAAACTGGAAAACGCCTGCGCCAAGTATCTCAAGGAAACGATAATGCCGGCGCATCCCTACATCACCGAGATTTTTGTCTGCAACAAGATGGGCGCCAACGTCTGCCAGACCGACCTGACCGGCGACTACTGGCAGGGGGATGAGGCCAAACATAAGGATGTTTTCAAGAAAGATGTGCTGGTTTCCGAGGTGGAGCAGGAAGACGGCAAAAACATCGCCCAGGTTTCCGTTCCGGTCATGATGGGGAAAATGCATGTCGGCACCATGACCATCGGTGTTGACGTCGACAAGGTTCCCTGACCGGCCCTTCCCAAGAGCTGTTCATTATTTTTCGCCGGCCATCTCCGAAAAATCCCGGGAGCCTTCAAAGGCTCCCGGGATTTTTTTCGGCTGCCGCCAACCCTTGGCCCCCTGAGCCGGCGGCCCTGGAAGATGTTTCCGGCGATGGGTCTTCCCCTGGCCTGACAAAGGGTGATAGTATAATTACTTTCTAGGCCTTCTCGCCAGGACCATCCATGAAACGGTTGATTTTCCGGACTTTTTTCGTCTCCATCCTGTTATTCCTGTTTTCCTCTTCCTTCTCGCCGGCTGCCGAGGAACGTCCCGCCTCCTACGAGGCCGAGCGGGTCAAGGTTTTGAGCTTCATCATCCGGCAGCATCTGTCCCGCCACCATTTCAGCCGCAAAACCTTCGATGACAGTCTGTCCCAGGCCGCCTTCTCCCTTTTCCTGGAGCAGATCGATTATCAGAAGAGGTTTCTGACCCAGTCCGATGTTCTTGAACTGAAGGCATTCGAAAATCTGATCGACGATGAAATGGTCCTCGGCCAGGTCGATCTGCCCGTGGTTTCTCACCGGCTGATGAAAAAACGGGTCGAAAAGGCCGAGCAGATGGTGGACCGCCTGCTCCGCGCCGGTCTGGATTTCAACCTCCAGGAACAGCTGGAGACCGATCCGAAAAAACGCTCCTTTTGCGCCACGGCTTCGGAATTGGCGGAGCGATGGCGTAAACTTCTGAAATATCAGACGATTATTAATTATTTGGAGATTTCGGAGCAGCAGCGCGAAGAGGGGGGCCGCGGCGGCCAGGGGAAAGGCCATTCCGAGGAGGCGCTCTGGCAAAAGGCCCAGGAAAAGACCCGCAAGAGTTTTCAGCACCTCTTTTCCCGCTTGCGCCGGCAGGATATCCGGACCTACTACTCGCTTTATCTCAACGCGGTGGCCCGGGCTTTCGACCCCCATACCAACTACCTGGATCCCAATACCGAAGAGGATTTCGACATCAGCATGAAGGGCTCTTTGGAAGGGATCGGCGCCAGTCTGCGCGAGGATGACGGTTTCATCAAGGTGGTCGAAATCATTCCCGGCAGCGCCGCGGCGCGTCAGGGGCAGCTGGCCAAGGAGGATACCATCCTCAAGGTCGCCCAGGGAGCGGGCGAGCCGGTCGATGTGTCGGAAATGCGCCTGCGGGATGCGGTCAGGCTGATCCGCGGCAAAAAGGGGACGGAGGTCCGGCTGACGGCCCAGAAACCGAACGGCGACATCCTGGTGGTGCCGATTGTGCGGGATGTGGTCAACATCGAAGCGACCTTCGTCAAAATGGCCTCCCTGGTGGACCCGAAAGGGGAGCGCCCCCGATTCGGCTATATCCACATTCCGGCCTTCTATCGCGATCTGAATGCCAACGGCAAGGGGGAGCGGGGACGGAACGCCACCGATGATTTTCGGGCAGCGCTCGAGACGCTGCAGAAGGACGGGGTGCGCGGACTGATTATCGATCTGCGCAATGATGGGGGGGGCGCCTTGCAGGACGCCGTCAACATCGCCGGTCTGTTTATCGATAAGGGGCCCATCGTTCAGGTCAAAGACAGCCAGGGGCAGATGAAAACCCTTTCGGACCCCGAAGAGGGGGTGGTTTTCGGCGCTCCCGTCGTGGTGCTGGTCAACAAATTCAGTGCTTCGGCTTCGGAAATTCTGGCCGCCGCTCTCCAGGATTACGGTCGCGCCGTCATTCTGGGGGGGGAGCACACCCACGGCAAGGGGACGGTCCAGGCCCTGATCGATCTGGATCAGGGTTATTTTTCCCGGAAGATGGAAAAATACGGGCCGCTGGGGGCGCTCAAGGTGACGATCCAGAAGTTTTATCGGGTCAACGGCGACTCGACCCAATCCCGCGGGGTGATTCCGGATATCGTGCTTCCCGATCGCCTCGCCGTTCTGGAAAGCGGCGAGCGGTACCTGACCCATTCGCTGCCGTGGGACCGGGTGCCCCCCGTCCATTACGAGCCATGGCCGGCGGCGGCCGGCGGTCTTGACGGTCTGCGGCGGGAGAGTCTCGAACGGGTGGAGAAGAATAGCGCCTTCGCCCGTATTCTCCAAGAGACCGCTCTGGAACGTAAAAAAATCGCCAACACCCTGCGGCCGCTGAGTTTGGACCAGATTCGGGCGGAGCGGAAGGCGCTGGAACAGATCCGCAACGGCAAGGAGCTCCGGTTCGAGGATTACCAGGTCAGGGAAGCGGGGCTTTCGGACCAGAAAGAAAGCGCCCTCTCGGAACAACTGGTACGGGATCCCTACGTACAGCAGGCGTTTCTGGTCCTTCGGGAGCTGGCCAAACGCTGAAAGGGGGGACGGTGGGAGGGCCGATTGCCGGTGGCGGTCAGCTGTCGGGGAGCAGTTTTCGGCTTTTCGCCACGAAGGGGCTCTGAGGGAATTCTTTGGCTAGCTGTTGAAAGGTTTCCACGGTTTTCGGCAGGTTGGCGCTGTGGAAGTAGGCTTGCCCCAGCAGAAAGTAGGCCTCATCCTTTCTTCCGAAATCGGGGAACTCCGCGAACAGCGCCTGAAAACGCCCGATGGCCGCCGGATATTCTTTGGTCCGCAGATAAAAACGGCCAACGTAGAATTCGTGTTCGGCCAATTCCTGGCGCAGCTCGGCGACCTTGGCGGCGGCATTGGCGGCCTGGGGATCGTCGGGAAACATCCGGATCAGGCTCTGGAAGGTGACCAGGGCGTTGAAAGTGGCGGTCTGATCCCTGTCGGGGGTGAGCCTCTGATGAAAATAGCAGAGGCCAAGCTTGTACATGACCTCGGGGGTTCTGCGGGCTTCGGGGTGGCGCTTGAGGAAGTTTTCGTAGGTGGCGGTGGCTTCGGGATATTCCTTGGCTTTGAAGTGGGCTTCGGCGATCTTTAATTCCGCCAGCATGTTGAGCTGGGGAGAGAGGTAGGCGTCAAGCACCTTCTGCCAGTTTTCAATGGCCTCCCGGTAATTCCCCTTTTCCATCTGCTGTTCCCCGCGCTGGAAATGCTCCTCCGGCGAGAAATAGGTCTGCTTTTTTTCCAGCAGGGAGCAGGCGGAAAGCAGGAGCAGCAGCAAAGGGACAAGCCATTTCATAGGATGCACGCTGACCGGGAAATTGGGCACAGGGACGACCGAGTGGACGGCACCAATGTATCCGGACCCTTTCCTCGCTGTCAATGGCGTTTTTGGGCCGCGTCAAGCAGCGCCGGTCGCTCCGGCCCGGCGGCCCGCCGCCGCCCTCAGGCCAGCAGCTGGGCGGCTTCGGGCTCCAGGATATTCCGCAACTTTTTCAAGGCGTTGCTTTCCAGTTGCCTGATCCGTTCCCGGCTCAGCCGGTAGCGGTCCGCCAGATCCTGAAGAGTGGCGGGGCGCTCGGAAAGGATCCGCGCCTCGATGATGGCCCGTTCCCTGTCGTTGAGCTGCAGCAGCGCCCCATGGACCTGGCTGGCGACGGTTTCCTCCTGTTCCTGCTGGAGGTACTCCTGCTCCTGGTTGTCCCGCGGGTCGGGGAGGGTGTCCAGCAGCGTGTAGTCGCTTCCCTCCATCAGGGGGATGTCGATGGAGGCGTCGCGTCCGTTGACCCGGCACTCCATCTCCTCCAGCTCTTCCAGGGCCACATCCAGCTCCCGCGCCGCTTCGATTCTCGGGTATTCGTCCCCCATCTGCCGGAAGGCGCGGCGGACCTGACCCAGTTTGAAGAACAGCTTTTTCTGGGCCTGGGTGGTGCCGATCTTGACCAGAGACCAACAGCGGATGATGAAGTTGTTGATGTAAGCCTTGATCCACCAGACCGCATAGGAGATGAGCCGCAGCCCTTTGTCCGGATCGAATTTCTTCACCGCCATCATCAGCCCGATGTTGCCCTCCTGGATCAGATCGAGGGTCTTCATGCCGTAACCCCGATATTCATGGGCGATTTTGACCACGAAACGGAGATTGGAACAGATCAGCCGTTGCGCCGCCTCCAGGTCGCCGTGGCGCCGGTAGCGGGATGCCAGTTCCTGTTCTTCCTCCCGTGAAAGGAGTTTGAACTGTTTGATCTGGCTCATGTAGTATTCCAGGGAATCGGAAGCGGCAAGGGTCGAAAGATGGTTCATGTCTTCGGGGCCTCCTTTTTTGGCACTCATCAGAAGGGAGTGCTAACAGCACTATTTTATAGCAGAGACGGCCCCCGGTTTCAAGATAAAATCCGTTCCGCGTCCCCGGATGCTTGACGCTGACGGGGCAGGGATTTCATAATCGGCAGGTCGGAGGAAAAAACGGGGTGTAACATCATGGACAGGATGGTGGGTCTCGCCCACAAGTTCTTGGGAGAGGTTTTGTCTTTCGGCGACCGAGCCGTGGACCTGACGGCGGGAGGGGGCCGGGACGCCCTCTTTCTGGCCGGAAGAACGGGATCGGCGGGCAGGGTCTACGCCTTTGACATCCAGCAGGACGCCCTCCGCCGTACCGAGGCGTTGCTGCGGGAGCATGGCCTCATCTGCTGCTATCTCGGCTGCGGCGAGATCCCCCGCGGCAACGGGGTGTTTCTGGTGAATGACGGCCATCAGCGGGTCGGTAGCTATGTGCGGGAGCCGGTGCAGGCGGTAATCGCCAATCTGGGCTATCTGCCCCAAGGGGACAAACGCCTCGCTACCTGCTCGGAAACCACCCTCCAGGCCTTGCAGGACGCCTTGCCGCTGCTGTCCGCGGGCGGCCGGCTGGCGGTCATCGCCTATGTCGGTCATCCCGGCGGCCGCCAGGAGGCCGACCGGATTACGGATTTTTTTGGAGGCTTGCCGCCGGCCCGGTGGAAGACAATGCAAACCCGGATGCTGAACCGGGAGCAGGCGCCGTTGCTGCTGATGGCGGAAAAGCTGTAAAAGGAGCGGGAAATTCATGCTGAAATTCATGGAGCGGGTGGGGGACGATTGCCTGTATTTCCTGGAACAGGCGGGACGGATGGGGATCTTTCTGTTCAACTGCCTGCTCGGCATCCTCCGTCCCCCCTACAAGCTGGGGCCCACCATCCGTCAGCTCCACTTCATCGGCGCCCGTTCCATCTTTGTCATTCTCTTTACCGGCGCCTTCACCGGCATGGTCCTCGCCCTCCAGGGCTATTACGCCCTGCGCAAGGTCGGCTCCGAGGGCTTTCTCGGCTCCGCCGTCGGTTTGAGCCTGATCCGGGAGCTCGGTCCGGTGCTGACCGCTCTCATGGTGGTCGGCCGGGCCGGCTCGGCGATCTGCGCCGAGATCGGCATCATGCGCAATTCCGAGCAGATCGACGCCCTGGAATGCATGGCCATCGACCCCCACAAATACCTGATGGCGCCGAAATTCATCGCCGGCATTCTTTCCCTGCCGCTGCTCACCTTCATTTTCGACGTCATCGGGATTTTCGGGGGCTACGTGGTCGGGGTCGGCCTCTTCGGGGTCAACGAGGGGGCCTATTTTCAGGGGATGTATTCCAGCGTGGATTGGCCGGATATCCATATGGGGATCGTCAAATCGCTGGCATTCGGCCTGCTCATCATCTGGATCGCCGCCGCCAAAGGCTATTTTCTTCATTTTGAGCGCAGCGGCGGTTTCGGGGCCGAAGGGGTCAGCCGGACCACTACCAACGCGGTGGTACTCTCGTCGGTGACGATCCTGGTCTGGAATTACCTGATCACCGCCATTCTGCTGTGACGGGAGGCGGCCGCTCCGGCCTCTGGGGGGGGCACGGTGCGGAATCGCCGGGGAAAAGACGATGGTCGAAGACAACCGCAAGGCAATCATTGAACTGATCGATCTGGAAAAATCCTTCAAACAGCAGAAGGTTCTCGACGGGGTGAACCTGACCATCCGGGAAGGAACCACCATGGTGATTGTCGGGGCCAGCGGCCAGGGGAAGAGCGTTCTGCTCAAGCATATGCTGGGGCTTCTGAAGCCGGATCGGGGCCGGGTACTGGTGTTCGGCCGGGATCTCTCCACAATCGGCGGCAAGGAACTCAAGGAGGTCCGCCAGGAGTATGGGGTGCTGTTCCAGAATGTGGCGCTCTTCGATTCCATGACCGTCTACGACAATGTGGCGCTGCCGTTGCGGGAGCGGACCAAATCCAGCGAAGCGGAAATCCGGAGCCGGGTCGAAGAGAAACTGGCCCTGATGGACCTGCAGGGAACGGAAGATAAATTCCCGGCCCAGCTCAGCGGCGGCATGAAAAAAAGGGTGGGGCTGGCCCGGGCGCTGATGCTGAATCCGAAGATCGTTTTTTTCGACGAACCGACCACTGGGCTCGATGTCAGCCGCAGCAACGAGATCTACCGGCTTTTTTACAAGACCCAGGCCCAGTTGAAGTATACGGCCGTGATCGTCAGCCACGACGTTCCCAAGATTTTCAAGCTGGCCGATTATGTCGCCCTGGTGGCGGGGGGCAAGGTTCAGGAGTGCCTCACCCCGGAAGATTTCCAGCTTTCTCAGAACCCGGCCATCAAAGCCTTTGTCAAGGAAACCATGGGTCCCATATACTCGAGCGAAGAGGAGGAAATGGGTTTTTATGAAACGGATCAACGCTGAAACGGCGGTCGGCCTTTTTCTGGTGGCCGGTTTTTTGTGCTTTGCCTATCTTTCGGTCAAACTCGGCGACGTGAGCCTGTTCGGCGATAAAACCTATTCCGTTGTCGCCCGCTTCAATTCGATTTCCGGGCTCAAAGAGGGCGCCACGGTGGAAATTGCCGGGGTCAAGATCGGCAAGGTGGCGCGGATCACCCTGCTCCCGGAATCCTATCAGGCGCAGGTGGAGATGGGCATCAACCGCGGCGTCATTTTGCAGGAGGACAGCATCGCCTCCATTCGCACCGCCGGCATCATCGGCGATAAATATGTGAACATCTCCCCCGGCGGCTCCCCGGAAATCATCAAGCCGGGCGGGCGGATCGTCGAAACCGAATCGGCCATCAATCTGGAGGAGATGGTCAGCAAATACATCTTTGAAAAGAAATAGCCGGAGACTGCCCCTTCATGAAAAATCGGGTTGTGTTTGCTGTTGTTTTGCTGTTCTGGGTTATCGCCGCGCCGGGCTGGAGCCAAAGCCGGGAAGGGTCCGAAAGCTCTCGGGAGGCGGTTTCAGGCCAATCGCCGGGGCAGGGGGAAGAAGAATTCGTCGATCCCTTTGAAAAGGACCCCTTTGATGACAAGCCTCAGGAGCTCCGCATCGCCGACCCCATTGAGCCGATCAACCGGGGGATTTTCTGGTTCAACGACAAGCTCTATTTCTATTGTTTGAAACCGGTGGCCAGGGTTTTCCGGGTCGTCCCCGAGCCGGCCCGGACGGCCGTGGACCGTTTCTTCTCGAACCTCGGCACGCCGGTGCGTTTCGCCAACGCCCTGCTCCAGCTCAAGGTGAAGGATGCCGGCACCGAGGCAGGCCGCTTTGTCCTCAACACCACCGTCGGCATGGGCGGCTTTCTCGATCCCGCCAAAACTATGGGGATGGCGAAGAAAGAAGAGGATTTCGGACAGACCCTGGGATATTATGGAGTCGGCCACGGTTGCTATCTGGTGCTGCCGTTGTTCGGTTCCTCCAGCCTGCGGGACGGGACCGGGCGGGTGGCCGACAATTTTCTCGACCCTCAGACCTATCTGCTCACCCCATGGTGGCGGCTTGGAGGGCGAGCCCTGGACACGGTCAATTTCCTCTCCCTGGACAAGGACAGCTACGAAAGCATCAAAAAGGCCGCCCTGGATCCTTACCTGTTCCTCCGCAATGCCTATGCGCAGCGCCGCCAGGGCTTGATCAACAAATAAAAGAATTTTGGGTTGGTAGCCATGAAAAAAATAAAGCTGTTGTTGCCGCTGGCCATGCTCCTGCTGTTTTTTCCAGCGCCGGGCGTTGCGGCCCCGAAGGCGACCGAGCAATTGCGCCTCGATGTCGACCGGATCATAGAAATCCTCAACGACAAGGCCCTGGACCGTTCGAAGCGGGAGGATATGATCGTCGAAATCGTCCGCACCCGGTTCGACTTTCAGGTCATGTCCCAATGGATTCTGGGAATCCACTGGCGCCGCGCCACAGCGGAAGAACGGGATAAATTCATCGATCTGTTCACCCGCCTGCTGGAAAACACCTACGCCGGGCGGATTGAAAGCTATACCGGCGGCTATGGCAAGGAAAATGTCCGCTACGTCCAGGAGCAGATCGAGCAGGACCGGGCCTTGGTTCAAACCTTCATCGCGACTCCCACTGCCGAAATCCCGGTTCATTACAAGATGATCGTCCGGAATGGGGAGTGGCGGGTCTATGACGTGGTGATCGAGGAGGTGAGTCTGGTCAGAAACTACCGGACCACCTATTCCGAGATCATCGCCAAGGAGGGTTTCCAGGGGCTGTTCTCAAAAATGGAACAGAAGCTGGCGGAGTTGAAGACCGCTCCTCCCCAGGGCGCCAAATGAACCGCCCGGTTTCCGAGGATCTGTGCCGCGGCATGAAGGAGGGGCTGTCGGCCTTCCGCTTTCTTTCCGGGGAGGCGATTGCTTCGCTCCGGGATCATATGGCGTGCCGGCTGCTGGCCGCCGGGGAGACTTTGTGGCGGGAGGGGGAACACTCCGATTTCATCTGCTTTATTCTTTCCGGCCGCATTCACATGAAAAAGCAGACCGAGTTCCCCGGCAAGGAGGTCATCGTCGGCATTCACGGCAAAGGCTCCATCATCGGCGCGGCGAGTTTTCTGGACGGCAGTCCCCGTCCGCTTTCGGCGCGGGCCCTGGAAGAGACCTCCATCCTGATCCTCGATCGGAGTAATTTCGACGACATCGTGAACCACCATCCCCGCCTGGCCCTCGACCTTTTTCAGGGCATGGTTCATAGCCTTTCCTCCCGGCTCAAGCAGTCCTTCGAGCGGCTGGCCTCCATTTTTTGAATCCGGCTTCCCCGGTTTTCCCTCATTCCCCGCGGCGCGATTCTCCAGGGCACGGCAGCGGGATTTCCGCCACCGTCATTTTGGCTCCGGTCCGGGTGAAATAGAGGAACAGCACCACGGTGCGGGGGCGGAATTCGGGCCGCTGCGAAAACGCCGCCGCGAAGTGCTGCATCTTGATCCCCTGCCCCTTGATCCGCGCCAGTTCCTGCCCGACCCGGTCCTGTACGGCGGCCTTTTCCTCCGGGGTCAGGCTGGTGTCGAAAGGGAGCGGCGGCCGTGATTCCGCCGGGCGTTCCGAGCGGGCGCAATCCAGGGCCAGCAGTTCCATCAGGGGAGCGGCCTCGCCGGCCGGGAACCGATCCCCGATGAATTCGCCGAGCCTCCGAAAGATATCGCGCTGCTGCAAAGGGAACCGGAACAGGTCGCGATCCTTCCAGAATTCACACAGCGCTTGCAGCGCCTCAGCGGCGGAGCCGCAGGAGCGGCTAAGCCCCTTCCAAGCCCTGGGGAAAACCCCGCTGTTGTAAATCAGGTCCACGAGGCGACCGACTTTCCGCAGCAGTTCCAGTTCGGCGCAGGAGAGATCCGGGGTCGCCAGCACCGTGTAGGGTGGGTTGGGGTCGAAGCGAAGCCCTCGGTCGGCTGCTTCGCCCCGGAGCGGGGAGCCGGGGAGCAGTTTGACCGGCTCGATCTGGAGATGATGGGGTTCGAAGGCCAGCACCTGATCGATGGCGGCCAGAAACGGCCTCATTCCCTCGCCGGGAAGTCCGGCGATCAGATCGAGATGCAGGGTGATGCGGGTGTCGCGGCGCAGTTTCCGGAGCTGATCCCAGGTTTTTTCCGGGGAGACCCGGCGCCGGATGGCGGCCAGGGTTGCCGGGGAGAGGGACTGGATCCCGATTTCAAACTGGAACATTCCTTCGGGAACCTGGGAAAGCAATTGGAGGGTGGCGTCGTCAAGCCGTTCGGCGCCGATCTCGAAATGAAAGTGGCTGCCGCGGTTGTTTTCGAGGATAAAGGAGAAAATCTCCCGGGCCCGGTCCGGATCGTAATTGAAGGTGCGGTCCACCAGCTTGATCTTGGGAACCTCCCGCTCCATGAGGAAAAGGAGATCGGAGCGGATGCGCTCCATGGAGAAGGAGCGGACCATGGGGTCGAGGGAACTCATGCAGAAGGAACAGCGATAAGGACAGCCGCGGCTTGTTTCCAGATAGACGAAGCCGCGGTTGAGATCGACCCATCCCGCCGCAAACGGGGAGGGGATGTCGTCCAGACGGGAAAGGGGGGGGCTCCAGGCCCCTTCCGCCGGCCCTGATGCCGTTCTCCAAAGGGTCCGGGGGGTGCCGGCCGGGCTGGCGCCCGCCGTGAGGCGTTTCAGGATCTCCCGGAAGGGCGCCTCCCCTTCCCCTCTGACCAGACCGCGGATGCCGGGATGGCGCTCCAAAAGCTCTTCCCCATCGAAGGAGACCTCCGGCCCCCCCAGAATGATCGGGAGCTCCGGGACTGCGACCGCGACGGCGTCCACCAGTTCCAGGACCGCCCGCCGGTTCCAGATGTAAACGGAAAACGCCAGGAGATCGGGCTTTTGTTCCAGAATGGCGGCGAAGATCTGATCCTTGGGTTCGTGGACCGTGAATTCACGGAGCAGGATTTCGCAGTTCGTCACTTCCCCGCAAAAGGTGGCGAGATAGGGGAGCGCCAGGCTGGGGTGAATGAATTTGCTGTGCAGGGTGGCCAATAAAACGCGCATGGCGGATGACGGGGTTGGGGGCGGAGGCCGGCGCCGGGGAAGGAGTCCGGAGCCGCATTGTCCACGGTTGCCGGTTATGTTATCATTGCCGGGCTTGAAATAGAACCCATGGAAATATGAGCAAAAACAAAACAATTCTGGCCGTGGCCGCCAACTGCCGGGGGGAGGTTTTCGAACACCCCGAACTCCTGGCGGCCGGCATGAACGGCGGCCGGGTCCGGCTTCCCCGGTCCGAGGAAATGATCCCCTTGCCCGCCGGAAGCCGGCTCTTCACGCTGCCCGGAAAGCCGTTGCGGGGGTTTGAACGGCGAACCGGCCGAGCCAGAACGGAGAGAGAGCTTCCCAGGCGCTGGGGGGGAGGAAAAATCCAAGCGGTTTCCGCGTTCGTGGCCCCGGCTTACATGCGTACCCTGCTTCCCGCCGCGGATTTTTCCCCCTCGGAGAGGAATCTGCCGCTGTGGGCCTATACGGCCGTGGGCTGGTGTCTGGAGGAAGCCCGTTTCTATGTCGCGGCGGTGAGAGTGGACCAAAGCCGCCAATGGGATCCGGATCAGTTCGACGATCGCCTGGTGGAGCCCAATACCCGGGCGGCGCTGAAAGAGCATCCCGACAACCGTTTAATCGAGCAATTGGCCCGCTGCGCCCTCGATTATCACTGCTTTGCGGCCAAAAACCTGTTTCTGGGGCGCTGGGAGGCGCCGCTTCCAACTTCCCCGGTCTGTAACGCCGAGTGCCTGGGATGCATCTCCCTCCAGGAATCGGAGTGCTGCCCGGCGAGCCAGGAGCGCATCACCTTCGTCCCCACGGTGGAAGAGCTGTGCGGGGTGGCGGTGCCGCATCTGGAGCGGGCCGAGCACGCCATCGTCTCCTTCGGACAGGGCTGCGAGGGGGAGCCGATTCTGCAGGCCGATCGGATCTGCGAAGCGGTCCGGGAGATGCGGCGGCGGACCGGCCGCGGGACCATCAATTTCAACACCAACGGCTCCCTGCCGGAAGCGGTGGACCGGCTTGCCGCGGCGGGCATCGATTCGATGCGGATTTCCCTCAACTCGGTGCGGGAACCCTGTTACCAGGCCTATTACCGGCCGCGGTGCTATTCCTTCCGGGATGTCCTGGATTCCGTCCGCAGGGCCAAGCAAAACGGCTTGTTCACCATGCTCAACTACCTGGTTTTCCCGGGCCTCAGCGATCTTCCCGAAGAGATTGACACGCTGCTGCGGCTGGTGGAGGAAACCGGCCTTGATATGATCCAGATGCGCAACCTCAGCATCGACCCCGGCCTTTACTCCCACGCCCTCTCTCTGGGCCGCGAAGGGGTTGGCATGAAAACCATGCTGGATCAGATCAAAACCCGGATACCCCGGATTCAGTTCGGTTACTTCAATCGGACCAAGGAGGCGTTTTATCCGCCGGGGTTTGAGGCCGATTGGCCTTTGCCCGTCTAGTTCCTTCAGACAGCCGTTGCCCCAGCGGTGTCTTGGGCCGTTTGCGCCCTGTCGTGGCGAGATCCTTTTGTGGTATTCTTAGCGACAGTGTTCATAAAATTCTTTTTAGCCTCCCGGTCGATCGGAGTTGGATGTCGCAGACCGGTTCCTCGGAGTTTTCGCCGTAACTGACGGGACCATGCATTTTTTCTGGCCGAAATCGTTTCTTTTTTTGGTTCTGATCGGGTTTCTGGTGATTGCCCTGCCGCTTATCGCGGTTTTGGTCAGCGCTGAAATTTCCATGTATCGGCTGGCGGATCAGGGGGCCCGGACGGTTCTCAATTCGGTGTCCGTGACCCAGGAAAGCGCCAAACTGGTGGAGCAGGTCGTCAACCTGGAACGGATGGCGAGACAATACTCCGTTCTGAAGGATTCCCAGATCCTTTCCAATCTGGATGGAAAACAAAAGGAGCTGTTGACCTCTCTCAATACCCTGGAACGGCTGATGGCGGCAACGAGCCAGAAGGAAAAACTGGCCGCCATCCTCCGCGGCGTGGAGGCCTTATTCGGGGCCTTGCAGGACGCTCCTGGCGACGATCCGATGCTGAAGGGGGTTCTGGATGAATTTCCGTTATTGAATCAGCTGGCGCGGGGCATTCATCTGGAGAGCCAGAATCTGATCGTCCGGGACATCGGCCACATGATGGAGGCCTCCGAGGTAAAAAGGCGGGATCTCATTCTGCAGGCGTTTTTCTTTATTTGCCTGACGGTGGTTTCCATCATCGTTTTCTCCCGGCTGATTTCCCGCCCCATCGGGGAGATCGATCAGGGCATCCGCCGGCTTGGTGAAGGGGATTATGGAAAACCCATCACCGTGACCGGCCCCAAGGATCTTGAGTTCCTGGGGAAACGTCTGGATTGGCTGCGGGAACGGCTGGGGGAGGTGGAAAAGGAAAAATCCAGGTTTTTGGCCCACGTCTCCCATGAACTCAAAACCCCGCTGGCCTCCATCCGCGAGGGATCCGAGCTGTTGTCGGAAGAATTGGTAGGGGATTTGAATGAACAGCAGCGGGAGGTTTCCAAGATTCTTTGTAAAAACAGCATCCAGTTGCAGAAATTGATTGAAAATCTGCTCGGCTTCAGCGCCGAGCAGGCCAAACTTGCCTCCCTTTACTATCATCGTGTGAATCTGGAAGGAATAGTGGAGGAGGTACTGGAAGATCAGCATCCCGCGATTCTCAAAAAGGAGCTCAACGTCGAAACGGAACTGGAGGGGCCGGAGTTTCTGGGGGATCGGGACCGGGTCCGAATCGTGGTGGACAATCTGGTTTCCAATGCGGTTAAATTTACCCCGGCAGGAGGAAGCATCCTGCTGAAAAGCTTTCCCCAGGGCTCCATCGGCATCCTGGAAGTGGCCGATTCCGGGCCCGGAGTCCCCGAATCGGAGCGGGAAAAGATTTTTCAGCCTTTTTATCAGGGCGGTACCCCTTCCCATGGCTACATCAAAGGAACCGGCCTGGGTCTTTCCATCGTCAAGGAGTATGTTTCAGAACATGGCGGCCAGGTTTTCGTAGGCGAAAGCCAGTTGGGGGGCGCTTTGTTTCGGGTTTCTTTTCTTCTGGATCTGCAACAGCAATCGGTATGACAAGAATACTGAAAATAGTGATTGGTTTGGCGCTGTCCTGGATGGTGGCAGGGTGCGGGATGTGGCGGGAATACATCCCCATGAAACCGGAAGCGGTGGAGTCCAGGGCTCATCAGGAAGAGTTGGGCCGCCTTCTGGCCCGCTTCGACCTCTTCATGACTCTGCCTCTGGAGAAACTATCCAGGGAATATGACGGCGCCCTTCTGGATCTGGCCGCCCATCCGAATCCCGCGAACGGCCTGGAGGCGGCTTTTCTGCATGCTCTGCTGGGATGTCCCCAAAAAGGAGCCAAGCAGATCAAGGCAGCCATGAAGCAGTTTGAGGATCGGGGCTATGCGAACGATCGGAATGGGTTTCGGGGGGTGGCCGTCCTGGTGAACATGGCCCTGGGCCAGTTGCAGGAAAATGAGCGTCTCCGAATCAAACTCAATGAAGAGAAAGAGTTTTCGGAAAGGTTGGCACACCAATTGAATGAACTCAAAAACATTGAAAAGATCATTTATGAACGTGAAAACCACAAACTCCAAAGTAAATGACGTGAAAAAACCCAGCTACCGGATTCTCCTGGTCGACGACGACACCGATATGCTGAGCCTGTTATCCATTCGGCTCAGCGGCGCGGGCTATGAGGTCAATGCCGTGGAGAGCGGCGAGGAGGCGCTGGCGAGGTTTTCTCTGTTCCGGCCTCATCTGGTGATCGCCGATCTGCGGATGGAAGGGATGGGCGGTTTGGCTCTGTTCGATGCCTTGCGGGAAACCAATTCCTCGGTGCCGGTCATCATCCTGACCGCACACGGTTCCATCCCCGAGGCGGTTCAAGCCACCCAGAAGGGGGTTTTTTCCTTCCTGACCAAACCCCTCAACAGCAAAAATCTGCTGCGGGACATCGAGAGGGCCATCGAATTGAGCGGGCACAACGGAGATGCTCCGTCTCTCAATGACGACAGTTGGAGAGCGGAGTTCATCACCCGCAGTCCCTTGATGGAAGATCTGCTCAGCAAGGTTTTTCTGACAGCCCAAAGTGGTTCCAGCGTTCTGATCCGGGGAGAGAGCGGCACCGGCAAGGAATTGCTTGCCAGGGCCATTCACCGCGCCAGCAACCGGGCCGGGAAACCATTTGTGGCCATCAACTGCGGCGCCATCCCGGACAGCCTTCTGGAATCCGAATTGTTCGGACACACCAAGGGCTCCTTTACCGGGGCGCTGCAGAACTATCCCGGCCTTTTCCGGTCGGCCAACGGCGGCACCCTGTTTCTGGACGAGATCGCTGACATGCCGCTTCAGCTTCAGGTCAAGCTGTTGAGGGTGCTGCAGGAAAAGCAGGTGCGCCCGATCGGCGCCACCGAGGCTTTTTCGGTGGATGTCCGGATCATCTCGGCCACGCATCGCAATATCGAGGATGAGATCAAGGCGGGGACTTTCCGCGAGGATCTGTACTACCGTCTCAATGTCGTCCAGTTGAATATTCCCTCCCTGGCTGAACGCCGCGAAGATATTCCCTTGTTGGCGACCCACTTTCTGAAGACGCTTTCCCGGAAAGCGGGGAAGACCATCAACGGCTTTTCCCCCGAGGCCATGGAACTGATGCTGCATGCTCCCTGGCCGGGCAATATCCGGCAGTTGCTGAATGTGGTGGAACAGGCGGTGGCTCTTTCGACCTCCGCTGTGGTGCCCGCCGATCTGCTGTCCAACGCCTTGGAGGAGAACAGCGAGAAGATTCCTCCGTTTTGCGAGGCGCGGAAGAAGTTCGAACAGGAATATCTGGTGCGTCTGCTGAAAATCACCAATGGCAAAGTCAGTCAGGCGGCGCGCTTGGCGGGAAGAAACCGGACGGAATTTTACAAGCTTTTGAATCGCCACCATATTGTTCCCAGCCTTTTCAAGGAGTTCGAAGGCCACGGATTCAATTTATAGGAATGGGGCGGAGCAACGGCGTGGTGTCAGGGAAAAAGATGGAAAAATTCTCCGGGTCTCCAATCGACGACTGAGATGGGGCCGGTTTTACGGGGAAAATAATCGAAAGGCGATATCTCTGTCTCCTTTTAACGACAAATCGAGGCAGGATAAAAAATTTATTTGAATTTTCGGCAGTTTTGATTAAGTTTCTGGGAGGGCCAGGTTGTTCCCTGTTTTAATGCGAAATTTTTTCCGATGAGGCTATTGCGGCAATCATGATTCGCACCTTGATCGTTTTGGCCCTTGGGGTTTTCATGGCTTTGGTGGTTTATGCCGGCCAGACCGGCTTTGACGGCGAGAAGCGGGATGGCGCGCCGTCCCCAAGCCGCCGGATTCACGAAAGCCAGGTCAGAGGATACGATTTTTCCTACCGGATGGTTCAAACCCCCGGGCCGTCGGTATTTTATCAGCAGGTGCCCTACCAGTTGACTTCATCTCCCCAAATGGGTATTTCTAGGAACCGGGAAAAATCGCAACTGGTTCTTTTCATCACCGACTCGGATGGGAAAGAGGTCATGGACGCCAAGGTCAAATATCGGATCATGGGTCCTCGGAAGGAGACCCTCGAATCGGGAGGTTTTCCCCTTAAAGGGGGTTATGCCGCCGGCATCTATTGTACCGAGCCGGGAACCTATAAAATCGAAGCCGAGATTGAGCTGACCGATAAACATAAGGTGCTGGTGGACCGTTTCGCTTTTTTCAATCAGCTCCAGACCACGGAACATTGACAATTCAGGGAAGAACGGTTGATCTAAGGGAGGGGCAGGGAAATGGAGAAACTGGGAAGATACCTTTTGCTGGGAAGTTTGCTGCTGGCAGTATTCCTCGGCTACCAGGTCATCACCTATTTTGGCGTCAAACTCGGGGTGGGGGTGATTTCCTTCCTGTTCGTCGGAGGCATTGCCCTGAGTCTGGTGATGTCGGGCAACAACCCCACGGAAGACGATTATATTATCGATAACTTTATTGAGGATTCCCCTGATTGCCTGTTGGGAAAACAGGGGCGGCATCAAAAAAGAGACGTATTCTGATCGAACGCTCTTCGGTTTTATGGTTTGTGGACATCTTTTCGCCCCCCCCTGAGGACTGGTCTTTCGTGTGACGGGATCGGCCTTGATTTTCCCTCCCCCCCGGCGCCGAATCTCTCCCATGCCTCATTCCGGATTTCGCTGACAACCCAGAAATGTTATAAGACCGGGGGGTATTGCTCCCCGTTGTTTTTCGCTGTTTCCTCGGAATTTAAATCCTTTCCAGGAAGGAGAATCACTCCATGCATTTCGCGCGACTCGGTTTAGGCATGGTTTTGGTGTTGGGCGCGGCGGCTCCGATCTTCGCCGGAACGGTCTATGTTTCCGATCAGATCCTTATCACCTTGCGAACCGGCCAAAGCACGGGATCCCAAATGATCCGCACCATCAAAACCGACACCCCGCTGGAGGTTTTGGAAAAAGGAAAGGACTATTTTCGGGTCCGGACTCCGGAAGGGGAGGAAGGGTATGTCCTGAGCCAATATGTCACCTATAACATTCCCAAATCGGCGGTCATAGCGCAACTGACCGGAAAAGTGACGCAACTCCAGAAAATGGTTGACAATCTTCAGAGTAAAGGGAATGATTTGGAACAGCGTTTAGGGGTGCTGAAAGGGCAGGAGGAGGTTTTGCGGGGGCAGCTTGCGGAGACCGAACGCCGGCGCCTGGAGACCCAGCGGGAACTGGAGAAGGTTAACACCGAATTCGCCGCTTTGCGGGCGTCATCCGAAAGCGTCGTGGAAGTGGTTTCGGAGCGGGACCGGCTGGCGGAGGAAAACCAGCGATTGGGCGCCAGCCTGAAGAAGGTCGAAGCCGAAAACGCCGATCTGTTCCGTTCCGCGGCTATCAAATGGTTTCTGGCCGGCGGCGGTGTTCTGGCCGGCGGATGGGTACTCGGAAAGATGTCCAGGAAGAAAAGGAGCCCCTACTGATGGTCCCTGCAGGTTCCCACTGTCGGCGCGTCGCTGAAAGGCCGCGCCTTGGGCTCTAGGGAGCCGGCCTTTTTTAAATATTTTTGAAAAGCGAGTGTGCTCCAAAATCCTCGCGATTTTTCCAAGAAAACCGAATCCATGTTTTTCAGCGACCTTTTTGAGCCTTAAACGGCTATTCCCCTCCCAAGCTCACACCTGTTTCCCCTTGGCGAGACGGCAGCTGATTTTCTCAAGGCCATCATGAAAAATTCCAGAAAAGACATGCTTTCCCAACGGCTCATTCCCCTCGGGTTGGTGGTCTTGTTGGGGATCACCTTTTCCGTGGCGGCTTTTGTGGTGGTCCGGGAAAAAGAGCTGGAGACGATTCGGGGCGATTTTGGCCTGGCCGCGAAAAACCTGACGACGGATCTGCGCCGGCGGCTGGAAAACAACCTGGACACCCTTCCCCTGATTCGGGCTCTTTTCCATGGTTCCGAATTTGTGACCAGGGAGGAATTCGCCGAGTTCGTCAAACCGATTCTGTCCCGGAATCCCCATATCGTTTCGCTCGGCTGGATCCAGGCCGTCAGCCACAGCCAGTGGCCCGAATTTCTCCGCGCCATGGAAGGGGAGGGGTTTGTCGCCCAGAAAAACCTGGGCCAAAAACAGTCGGACCTCCCCGACCATTTTCCCATCTGCTATCTGGAGGGAAGATCCTGCTCCCGGCTGGTGCCGGGGGCTGATCTGGCCTTGCAGGCCGAAATCCTGGCAGCCTTGAAAAACGCCGCGGCGCAGGGGAAGGAAACCTCGGTCCCCTACCCTGGCGCCGACGAAGCCAATGGGGGCTCCTATCTGTTCTTTCTTCCCGTCTTTGGGAAAAATCTCTTTTCCGGGAGTTCCCCCGGTTCCGAGGATACCCTGGGGGGGGTCATTTTCGGACTGTTTCCCATGCAGGGGGTCGTCAAGGAGATCGTCTCCCGTTATGAGGGCTCAGGGGTTTCCGCCGTTCTTTACGATGGGGAGCGTTTCCAGCGGGAAGCCGACGCCAAGGCAATCGATAACGGCAAACGAAGAAGGCTTTCCAATGTGGAAACCTTCTCCCTGGCTGATCGGGAGTTGGTGGTTGTGGCTCAGACCCTGCCCGGCTTTATTGGCCGCAGGATGTCGTGGCATCCCGAGGCGACCCTGATTGTCGGGTTGCTGATGACGACCCTTCTTCTGACTTACCTGGTCACCACCTTCCGGCGCTCCTCCCAGGTGGAGCTGTTGGCGGAAAAACTCTCCGCCGAGGTGGCTGAACGCAAGCGGGTGGCCGAGGCCCGCGAGAGGCTGGTATTGGAGCTGGAAGCCAAGAACGCCGAACTGGAGCGTTTTACCTATACGGTTTCCCATGACCTCAAAAGCCCCCTGATCACCATCCGGGGCTTCACCGGCCTGCTCGCCAAGGACGCGGAAAAGGGGGACATGGTCCGGGTTTCCGGCGACGTCGATCAGATCAAGCGCGCCACCGACAAGATGCAGCAGCTTCTGGAGGAACTCCTTGAACTGTCGCGGATCGGGCGCCTGGTCAACCCGTCCAAAAATATCTCCCTCGCCGACCTTGCCCGGGAGGCTGTGGAGATGCTCTCCGGCAGGATTTCGAAGGGGAAGGTGGACGTGACGATACAGCCGGGCCTGCCGACGGTTTTCGGGGATCGGCCGCGGCTGTTGGAGGTCTTTCAGAATCTAATCGACAACGCGGTCAAATTCATGGGGGATCAGCCGGCGCCCCACATCGAGATCGGGGTGGAAAACAGGGGGAAAGAGGTGCTCTGCTTTGTCCGGGACAACGGCATCGGCATCCATCCTCGCTACCAGAGCAAAGTTTTCGGCCTTTTCGAGCGGCTGGACCAGAATCTCGAAGGGACCGGCATCGGCCTGGCCTTGGTGCAGCGGATAATCAATTACCACGGCGGGCGGATCTGGATCGAATCCGAAGGAGAGGGTAAGGGATCGACTTTTATCTTCTCATTGCCATCAGAAACGAAAGAGGACAAGGCAGATGAAAATTAATGGTGAAATCAAAGGGGAACCGCTGACTATATTGTTGGTGGAGGACAATCCGGCTCATGCCGAACTGGTGATGCGCAGCTTTGAAAGCCAACGGGTCGCCAACAAGATTTTTCATGTCTGGGACGGAGAGGAGGCCCTCGACTATCTGTTTCGGCGCGGCAACTATGAAAACCCCCAAAAATGCCCGCGCCCCAATGTCGTGCTGCTGGATCTCCGCCTGCCCAAAATCGATGGGCTCGAAGTACTCCGCGAGATCAAGAGCGCCGAAGGGCTGAAACGGATTCCGGTGGTGATTCTGACCACCTCCCAGGCGGAAATCGACGCCTCCCGCGCCTATGACTACCATGCCAACAGCTATCTGATCAAACCCCTTGATTTCGAGCTGTTCACCAAGCTGATGGAAGAATTGGGATTCTACTGGCTGGGGTGGAACTATAATCCCTGGTCATGAGGGACGTATTCAGGCTCTTTGAAAAAGCGTGTCCGTTGTGATGGATATCCTACTGGTTGAAGATGAACACGCCCATGTCGAGCTGATCCGGAGGGCTTTCGAGGACTGCGGCGACGCCTTCAGTTTGACGGTGGCCAACACCCTGAAGGATGCCTCCTGGTTGCTGACGGAGAAGCAATTCGACCTGGTGCTGTTCGACTTCCTGCTTCCCGACGGGAAGGGAACCGAGCTGCTGCGCGACGGCGAGCGGGCTTTTTCCTGCCCCTTCGTGCTCATGACCAGTCATGGGGACGAGAAGCTGGCCGTGGAAGCTCTGAAAGCAGGCGCCCTCGACTATGTGGTCAAGTCGGCGGAAACCTTTCTGACGATGCCGAAACTGGTGGAACGGGCGCTGCGGGAATGGAAGCTCGTCCAGGAACGCCGACAGGCCGAGGAGGCGTTGCGGCAGAGCGAGGAGAAATTCCGCGCCATTGCCGACTACAGCTTCGACCTCGGGGTCTGGTTCGGAGTCAACGGCGAGTTGTTGTGGGCCAATCGCGCCATCGAACGTTTTACCGGCCGCACCTTCGAGGAATGCCGGGAGCTGGCCGACCATCTGTTCGCATCCATCCATGATGAGGACCGGGAAGCGATCAAGGAAGCGATGATGACGGCGCTGGCCGAGAAATCGTCGGGAAACAATGTCCCCTTCCGGATGCGGCACCGGCAGGGAAGCCAGCGCTGGGTTTCGGTTTCATGGCTGCCGATTTACAGCATGAAAAACGAATACCTGGGGATTCGCGCCAACATCCGGGACATCCATGAATTGAAAAGGGCTTTGGAAAACCTGGAGGAAGCCAACCATGAGCTGGATGCCTTCGTCTATACGGTCTCCCATGACCTGAGGACGCCGCTGACCCCCATCATCGGCTTCGCGCAGTTGCTGGAGGAGCGTTTCCTGGACCGGCTCGACGACAGCGGCCGGGAGATGATCTCCTGTATCGAGCAGCAGGGCAGGAATATGCTGGCCTTGCTGGAGGATTTGCTGCGGCTGGCCCGCGCCGGCTATCTGGAGCGCCCGGCGGAGCCGGTCGATACCGGGGCGGTGGTGCGGGAGGTGATTCTGGAGTTTTGCCACCAGATTCAGCAGGAGGGGATCGAGATCAAGCAGGTTCCCCTCCCCCACGCCCAGGTCCCCAAGACCCTGCTCAAGCAGGTCTTTGAGAACCTGATCCAGAATGCCATCCTCTACGCCGGCAAGACCGGGAGCCCCATCGAAATCGGCGGGGAAAAATCGAACGGCAAGCTCCGGTATTTTGTGCGCGATCATGGGCCGGGGGTTCCCGCTGCCGAGCGTAAGCGGATTTTCGACGTTTTTTCGAGAGGTTCGGGGGAAAAGAAAACCGGCGGCACCGGCGTCGGCCTCGCCACGGTCCGGAAAATCGCCCGTCAATACGGAGGCTTCGCCTGGGTCGAGGAAACCCCCGGCGGGGGCGCCACCTTCTGGCTGACGGTGGATGAAACCGGTCCGCTGGATTGATTTTTTGAGTTCAGCCGGTTTAAAATTACACTGTTTCAAACATCCGGATCGCGGGCCTTGCGGCCCGTTTTTCGTTGCAAGGGGGAGCGGGAAAATCCGTGGATAAAAACCAGCTCAAAGAGATCGAACGGCGCCGCACCTTCGGCATCATCAGCCA
>JAFGOW010000052.1 GCA_016926265.1 Deltaproteobacteria bacterium
CGGCGCCGGTGAACGAGCCCTTTTCATGGCCGAACAGCTCCGACTCCAGCAACTCCTTGGAGATGGCCGAACAGTTGACGGCGACATAGGGACAGTTGGAGCGGGGGCTGACTTCGTGAAGGGCTCTGGCCACCAGTTCTTTGCCGGTGCCGGTCTCCCCGGTGATCACCACCGAAGCGTCGGAGGCGCCGTAGAGCTCGATCTTGCGGAACAGTTCGAGAACGGCGGGAGCAGCACCGACCATGCCATGGAAAAAACGGGGAGCAAGGGCTTCGGAAGGGGCCAGTTCCCGGAAAAAAAATTCGATGTGCAGCGACGCTTCCCCGGCCCCGTTGGGACGCGGCCGAACCTCGGCGGCCATTACCGCCCCGTGACGTTTCCCTTGGAGGCTGACGCGGATATCTTTCAACACCGCGCCGCCGGCGACAACCTCATCGGCCAATTCTGAAAACCGCGGCGAGGCATCGGGAAAAAATTCATCGATGGGACGGTCGCGGCCATCCCCCCCCAGGTACTTCTCAACCTTGGGGGAAAGCCGCCCGATCCGCCAGGCGCCGTTTCCGAAATAGAGCAACAGGTCCGGAACCCGGGCCGGGAGGTGTCGGCCCCATTGATTTTCAGTGCTGTCCGCCACGGCGCCGCCTTTCGGAAAAGATCGTTGCAACGGGGAAGAAAACGGCACACCGACCCGCCCCCACCCTGAAATAAGTTAATCCTTTAAAGGATAATTTCAACGCCAAAGTGAAGGGGTTATCGACAGGGTGTCGCGAACCGTCATTTGTTGATAGAATTCCACGGTAAGGAAAAATCGGCGCCAAGACCGGAACCCTTCTATATTGCCAATCGGAAAGAGGCCGCCATGAAGGGAAAAAACCTCCCCCCAAACCCTCCGGCAACCCTCAACCGCCGCCAATTTCTGGCCTGGCAGGCCGGCAGTCTGTGTCTGACCGCAGGGGGCCTCCACCTCTTTCCCCTGGCGGGGCGGGCATCGGGAACGGCGGCGGACCTGGCGGTGGCCATCGGCGCGCCGGAAGCCGCCACCCGCGAAGCGGTCCGGCTGCTGGGGGGAATCAACCGGTTTGTCAAGTCCGGCAGCCGAGTGGTCATCAAGCCCAACATGAGCTTCAGCGCTGCTCCCGAAAGGGCCTCCAACACCAATCCCGAAGTGGTCCGCACCCTGGCGGCCCTGTGCCGCGAGGCCGGAGCGGCGCGGATCAGCGTTCTGGATAACCCATTGGGTCCGGCCGAACGCTGCATCGAAGGGATCAGGGATGCGTGCCGGCTGGACGGGAAAGGGATTGTCCACGCCGTTCAGAACCGCAGCCTCTTCTCCCCCGTTGCCATCCCCAAAGGGGAAACCCTGAAAACCACCGATGTCATGGAAGAGGTGCTGAAGGCCGATGTGCTGATCGCCGTGCCGGTCGCCAAATCCCACGGCACCACCGGCGTCAGCCTCTCCATGAAGGGGATGATGGGCCTGATCTGGGACCGCAGTGCCATGCACCGCGACCATGACCTCGATGCCGCCATCGTCGATCTGGCTTCCCTCCTGAAACCCCATCTGGTGGTGATCGACGCCAGCCGGGTGCTGAGCAGCAACGGGCCCGGCGGGCCGGGCCTGGTGCTGGAGCCGCGCACCATCATCGCCTCGCGCGACATGGTGGCGGCCGACGCCTTCGCCGTGGAGCGCTTCCCCTGGTACGGGCAGCGGCTGAAAGCCTCCCAGGTCCGCCACATCCGGCTGGCCCAAGAACGGAAACTGGGACGCATGGACATCGCCAATCTCACGGTCTTGGAAAGCAGGGCCTGACCGCCTCCGATGCGCGCGCAACGTCTCCTTCAGACTTTCAGTCTGCTGATTTTCGCATCCGTGATCGCCAGCGCCGCCGCCCCGTTCGGCGAGCGGCTGCTGCTTCCCTGGATTTTGGCCCTCGATCCAGCCGCCTCCCTCGGCGCCTTTCTGGCGGCGCGGGCGTTCTTCCCCGGAATGTTTGCGGCAGGGGTCCTTTTGATTCTGACTGGCCTTTTCGGGCGCTTTTTCTGCGGCCATTTCTGCCCGTTGGGAACCTTCATCGATCTGTCCGACCGGATCGCGCGCCGGGCCAACCCCTTGCGGCCAAACCTCTCCCGGCTCCGTTCCATCATCCTCCTGCTCCTTTTGGGAATCGCCGCCGGGGGGGTGTCCCTGCTTTTTCTCGCGGCGCCGCTGGCCATCGTCACCCGCTTTACCGCCCTGCTGCTGGAACCCCTGGCCCGGGAAGGCGCCGCGGCCGCCCTCGACCTGGCGCGCCCCGCCGCCCAGCACTGGAACTGGGACAGCCTGGTCTTTGCCCAAATCCGCACCCCCGGTTATCAGCCCCTGGCCCCCCTGCTGATCCTGACCTTGGCGCCGCTGCTGGGGACGCTGGTTGCCCCCCGCTGCTGGTGCCGGGCCATCTGCCCGGCCGGCGCCCCCTCTTCTCCCTGGCGGCCCGTCACCCCGCCTGGAAACGGCAGGTGTCGGAGGCCTGCATCGGATGCGGGAAATGCCAGGCCCGATGCCCGGCGCAGGCGATCCCCGGCGACCCGCGCGCCACCCGGCACGGAGAATGCCTCACCTGCAGGCGGTGTCTGGAAATCTGCCCCCAGCAGGCGATCCGGTTTTCCTTTGGCGCTGCAACCCATCCGCTTCTTTCTTCCCCCCCCGACCCCAAAAGACGCGCTCTGCTTGCGGGCGGCGCGGTTTTCCTGGCCGGCGGCGGAGTTTTATGGTCCACGGCTTGGGGCCGCGCCCGTCCCGATTCCTCCCTGCTGCGCCCTCCCGGCGCCCGCCCGGAGGAAGATTTTCTGCGGCGCTGCCTCGGTTGCGGCGCCTGCATGGCGGTCTGCCCCACCAACACCCTGCAGCCGGCTGGGTTCCAACACCCCTGGCAGGCCCTTTTGTCCCCCCTGCTGACACCGGTCATCGGCCCCTGTGCCACCGACTGCAACCGCTGCGGACAAGCTTGTCCCACGGAAGCCATCCTTCCCCTTCCGATGGCAGAAAAATTCTGGGCGCGCCCCGGCACCGCCCATATCCGCAAGGGACGCTGCCTGGCCTGGCTGGAGGAAAAGGCCTGTCTGGTCTGCGACGAGGTCTGCCCCTTCGACGCCATCCGATTGATTCGAGTCCAGGGGCTCTCCAATTCGGTGCCGGAAGTGATTCCAAACCGCTGCGCCGGCTGCGGTTACTGCGAGCATGAATGCCCGGCGGCCAGAAAAGCCATCGTCGTGGAAGCGGTCGGCGCCCTGCGCCTCAACGACCCCCGCCCCCGTGAGAACGGTCTTCTAAAGGGGCTCGATATCCGCCTCCATCCCCACCAAAAGGATGCGGAACAGGACGGCGTTTTGCCCGGCGGCTTTCCGGGCGGTCTCCCTCCCGGCTTCACGCCCTAGCCCATCCTGACATCTGCCTTGACAAGCCCCCGTTTGCCCTGTAGCGTAACCGCCGCCGTGATAAATGAATTGAAAAATCAAGGGAGTATGCCATGACCGGTCCATCCATCATCATGAACTACCAGATCACCCAGGAACAACAGGCCCTCTGCCCCCACGAGGGGAAGCTCAATTATGAAATGGTGTTCGGCAAACGCACCGGGGACCGCATCTGCCCTCACTGCGGGCAAACCTTTGCGCCCGGCGAAGAGATCCTGCCCGTGGCCTACCGCTCCCAGCTGATCGTGACCCCGCATGCCCTGCTCTGCGCCATGTACTTAAACGGTGATCTGGAGCTGTGCCGCAACCCCACCCCCAGGGCCCGCCAGTTCGCCTGGTTTCTGGCCAGCAAAAGCAGCGGCAAGGTCATGATCGGCGTTTCAAGAGAATCGGCGGAGGACTGCCTGAAACAGGGGTTGATATCATACCGGGAGGTGGGATAAACGCAGCGGCGTGAATGTATTTTGGCTGCGGGAGGAGCCGCCCTTGTTCAGCGGCCAAGTACCGAGGCGATCAGGACCCCGTTGTAGGCCAGGTAGGCCGCAACCAGCAGAGCCCCTTTGATCCGCCCGATCCGGCCGGGGGCGGGGAAACCCCAGCCGATGAAAAAGAGGGACAGGGTCAACCCCCCCATGACCACGCAGTCGCGGGACAAAACCTCGGGCGCCACCTCCAGGGGATGAATGGCCCCGGCGATACCCACCACGGCCATGGTGTTGAACAGGTTGGAGCCGAGGACGTTTCCCAGGGCGATGTCGTGTTTCCCCTTGCGCGCCGCCACCACGGAGGAAGCCAGTTCCGGGAGGGAGGTGCCGACCGCCACCACGGTCAGGCCGATGATCAGATCGCTGATGCCGAATCCCGTTGCAACCTGGACCGCACCCCACACCAGCAGCCGGGAACTGGCGACCAGCATCAGAATTCCCACGGCCAGCCAAACCAGGGCCTTCCTCAGCGGCATGATCTCCGCCTCGAGTTCCTCAACGATGGCAGCCGACACCGGATCGCCGTATTGCCGCAACACCGGCAGCATCGCCCACAACATCAGGGCTCCCAAAACCGACAGCAGCACCCAGGCTTCGATCCGGGTCAGGCTCCCATCCCAGAGCTGAACCACGGCCAGCCCCGTCACCAGACAGAGGATCGGCAGTTCCCGGCGCAATACCTGGGAGTGCAGCGCCATCGGCCGGATCAGGGCCGCGATCCCCAGGATCAGAGCGATGTTGGTAATATTGGAGCCGTAGGCGTTCCCCAGCGCCAGACCGGGATTCCCCTGGAAAGCCGCCAGCGCCGAAACGACCATTTCCGGGGCCGAAGTGCCGAAACCGACGACCACCATGCCGATCAGCAGGGGGGACATCCCGGCGTGGTGCGCCACGGCGGAGGCCCCTTCCACGAAACGGTCCGCGCTCCAGACCAGCAACGCCAGGCCGGCGACAACGGCGACCAGGGCCAACAGCAACGACATTTTGTCTCCTCGTCCGAAACAGGGGAAAACCGGCCATGGCCGGCAGCCATGGTGGCCATCATAAACCGTTGCCCCGGTGCCTGCCAAGGGAACAAATCGACGAAATTAGGGGGAGATTTTATTGTGAAAAAGGCCCGGTCGAGGGAACCGGGCCATTTTTTTTGGAGGATTATGCCGTTTTTCAGATGACCAGGTCGAGCTGCTGCACCGTTCCGGCGCCGCCGTTCTCGTTCAGATAAAGGCCGCTGCTGCGGATCGCTCCCAACAGATTTTGACCGCCATCCTTGAGGGCGAAGGGGGTGGAAACGGCGCCCAGATAAATGGCTCCAACCCCCATTTCGAGCAGGGCGCCGAGCCGGTCATTGCCGGAGGCGTCCTTTTCCCAGATCCGCAGCCGTTGAAAGACTTCGTCCTTTTCATCGATCCAGCCGTTGCCGTCGTCATCGTGAGCGGCCAGTTCCCGGAAACCGTCCCCGGTGGCGGCCCCGAACAGTTCGCCGCCGTCGTTGACGATATCGTCCCCGTTCTTGTCGAGAGCCAGGAACCCGCTCCCCGGCGCGACAAAAGACATCTGGTCTTGCCGCCCATCCAGATCGAGATCGAAGGAAAAGGAGGTTTGCGTAAGCTGGGCCGCGGTTCCGTTGAAATTGATGACCAGCGGGTCCTTGAGGGCGTCCCCGGCACGAATTGCCAGATCGGTGGTCTCCAGTAGCTCCCGGCTCATGTTCAGCGTCACATCGAAGGCGATTTCGCGGCCGTCGCCGGTGCGGACCACCCCGTTCCCCGAAAATTGAGTGAACTCCGCTTCATAGGAGGTTTCGTGATAGCTGTAGGAAAGCCCCCACCCCAGCGGCGGCTCCGAAGCAGCAGAAGAAGATGAAGCGGTATCGGCGGCCGGGGCAGTCGTGCCGGCTCCGGATGCCTCACAGGGCCTGCAGGTGGTGATCTCCCGGCCGGTGAGGCGTTCCACCAGCATCCGGAGCAGAGAGTACTTGAGGTCGAACAGGGCGCCGCCATCGACGGGCGCGGCCTCGATTTCAGCAGGGGCCGGATCCGTTGGCCGGAGGGCCAAGGCTTCCGCCGACAGATTGACCTTGACGGCGCCGGTCTCGACCGCAGACGCCAAATCCAGCAGGGACGACCCGTTGCCGTTGGATTCCATGCGAACCGGTTCGCCCTCCCCTTTCCAAAAGGTCAGGGATTCCCGCTGTTCGCGGTATTCGATCTGGGTATGGCTGGAGTTGAGTGCAACGCTGGAATCGGTGATGATCATGGCGGGGCCCTCCTTGGCGGTTCCGTTGATATGGGATGAAAGGGTTTGATGGCATTGCGCCATCCATGGCGCAATGCCGAAAACGGCAAAACGGTTCGTAACCCTTATCGACCGGGGAGGGAGAGAACTTTAGGATTTTTATCCTTTAAAAAGGATCTGGGCCTTCACTTCAGCGGCCTTGCCGCTTCCCAGCAGCGCCTCGATGATGCCGAGGGAAAAGGAGATGGCGGTGCCGGGACCGGCGCTGGTGATGATATGGCCGTCCCGGACCACCTCGTCGGCGACAAATTCGCCGCCGGAAAAATCCGGCAGAGCCCCGGGATAGCAGGTGTAGCGCTTTCCTTCGAGAATCCCCGCCTCGGCGAAAACCTTGGGGGCGGCGCAGATGGCGCAGCAGAAAACCCGCTCGCGGCAATAATCCCGGACCAGTTTCAGGACCTTTTCCGACCCGGCCAGGGCTTTGTGGCCGGGACCGCCCGGTAAAACCAGGGCGTCGAAGCAGCCGATGACCCGGTTCAGCACCGTGTCGGCCTTGATGAGAACCCCGTGCCGGCCCTGAACCCATTCTTTCCCCAGCCCCGCCGTGACCGTCTCGATTCCGGCCCGCCGCAGCAGATCGATGGGGGTGACGGCTTCAATCTCCTCAAAGCCGTCGGCCAAAATCAGTAAGGCCTTTTTGGTCATCTCCTCCTCCTTGGAAACCGGGCCGGGCACTGAGGGGATATTACCGGTAATCGCTCCTCAAGGATAATCAATTCGCACCGGGCGCAACATTTTCCAAGAATAACCCTTCACACCGCGCTTGCAATGCGTCATGATCGCCGGACCGGTTTCAAAACTAGGTTCCCACGGACCGATTCCCGACCATGTTATTGATCCACCCCCCTGTCGCCAAACCCTGCGAGGCACCGCCCGGCATCGCCTACCTGGCCGGCGCCATGCGCCAACACGGCCATTCCGTCACCCTGCTGGACGCCAACCTCGAAGGGCTGCTCGACCTCCTGGCGGCCCCGTTGGAAGGAGCGGACACCTGGTCGCGACAAGCCCTCCATAACCGCGCCGCTCATCTGAACGCCCTCCGTTCACCGGCCTTGTTCCGAAACCTCGACCGCTACAAAAGGGCGGTGTCCGACCTCGGGCGGGTGCTGGACCTGGCGGGGGGGAAATACGGAACTTCCTTGACCTTCGCCAATTTTGAGGATCCGCACCATGGTCCCCAAAGCAGCGCCGATCTGCTCCGGGCTGCCCAGCATCCGGAGCAAAACCCCTTCTACCCCTGGTTTTCCAGACGCCTCACCGCGCTGCTGGAACAGCTTCGGCCACCCCTCATCGGATTCTCCCTCAATTTTCTCAGCCAGGCCGTCACCACCTTCGCCATGATCGGCTTCCTCAGACAACGCTTCCCCGGACTCCCCCTGGTCTTGGGAGGAGGCCTGCTGACCTCCTGGATGCGGCAACCGGAATGGCGCGATCCGTTCCGAGCCCTGGTGGATCATCTCATTCCGGGTCCGGGGGAAATGCCGCTGCTGGCGCTGCTCGGGGAACAGGCTGGAGAGCCCCATTCCCTTCCCGATTTCGGTCCCTTGAAAGACAACCCCTATCTGGCGCCGGGCTTCGTGCTCCCCTTCGCCGCCTCCCGGGGATGCTGGTGGAACCGCTGTTCCTTCTGTCCGGAACGGGCCGAGGGGAACCCCTATTCCTCTTTTCTCCCCCAACAAATCCGCTCGGATCTGGATCGATTGATCCTTGAAACCCAACCGGCCCTGCTTCACCTCCTGGACAGCGCCGTGCACCCGGCCGTGCTCCAGATGCTGGCGGAGCGACCCGACCCCACCCCCTGGTACGGCTTCGTCCGGCTCACGGAACATCTGGCCGATGGTTATTTCTGCCGCGAGCTGCGCCGTTCGGGATGCATCATGCTCAAGCTGGGGATCGAATCGGGGGATCAAGGGGTACTTGATCGGATGGAAAAAGGGATCGATCTGGCGATGGCCTCCCGCGCCCTGGCGGCCCTGAAAGAAGCCGGCATCGCCACCTACATCTACCTGCTGTTCGGCACCCCGGCGGAATCCCTGCCGGAAGCCCGAAAAACCCTGGCCTTCGCCCGCAGCCACGCCGATGCCATCACCTTTCTCAATTTGGCGATCTTCAACCTGCCGGCGCTGGAAGCGGCTTCCGGCCCTTTGGAAACCAGGCCTTTTTACGCCGGGGATCTCTCCCTCTATCGGGACTTCATCCATCCCAAGGGCTGGAACCGGAGCCAGGTGCGCTCCTTCCTGGAACGGGAATTCAAGCGGGATGCCGCGATCCTGCCGATCCTCCACCGCAACCCGCCCGTTTTCACTTCCAACCATGCCCCCTTTTTGCAGCAGGGGTGTCATTTCTGCTGACCCCCTGGCCGGCAGTATTTCAGACCACCGATTTTACACAGAGACCCGCTATCGGGAAAAAACCCGCTGCAGCAGTTCCGTGGTCCGTTTGGCGGGATCCCGGCGGATGGCGGCCTCTTCCTGGGCCAGATAATAAAAAATCCCCTCCATCCCTTTGTTGACGACATGGTCGGAGAGATTCGCCTTGACGTCGGGGACAAAAGGAATGGCCCGGTATTTCCCCATGACGTTATCAAAGGCCTGAACCGCCCCGACCTGTGACAGACTTTTCTGAATGATGGGACGCATTTCATCCGCCAGGGGAAGCGTCATCTTCCTTTGGAAAAAACGGGTGGCGGCATCTTCCGGTCCATTGTAGATACCCTTGACGTCTTCGAAGGTCATCTCCTCGATGGATTGCCAAAACAGCGCCTTGGCCTTGGGAGTCGCCTGCTCCGCGGCGCGGTTGAGTTTAAGGTGAAGATCGTCCAGCAAAGAAGACATCCCGGCCTTTCCGAGAATCTGCTGGACGGTCTTCAGGCTGTCCGGAAGCGGGATGCGGATCTGGGGATCGGCATTGAAACCGTCCATTCTCCCCAACCGGCCGACCACCGTTTCAGTCCCCACCCTGAGCGCCTCCTTGAGCCCGCCGCCAATTTCGCCGATGGAAAGAGCCCCCGCCGCGGTACCGGAACCACTGGCCCCCAGCAACCCTTTCATGGCGTTTTGCCAGTCGCCCGAAGTTTCGGCACAACCCAGCACCAGCCCTGCCATCAACAGGGCGCCGACCGTCCAGCGCCACCGGACAGCCACGGATCTCCAATCGTTTCTTTGGCACCTCATCGCCCACCTCCCTTGGAAAAACCATTGATGAAACCGAAAACCCCCAAAAAGAAAAGCCGGGTTTGCAAGATCGACCTGCAAACCCGGCTTTTCTTTTTGGGGGGAATGTACATTGGTTTATGGTCGGGGCGAGAGGATTTGAACCTCCGACCCCTAGCACCCCATGCTAGTGCGCTACCAGGCTGCGCTACGCCCCG
>JAFGOW010000053.1 GCA_016926265.1 Deltaproteobacteria bacterium
ACCCGCACCTCGTCCTTGAAGAGTTCCCGCAGCGGCTCCACCAGTTGCAGCTTCATTTTTTCGGGAAGGCCGCCGACGTTGTGATGGCTTTTGATGGTATGGGCCTTGCCGGTCCTTCCCCCCGCCGATTCGATGATGTCGGGATAGATGGTCCCCTGGCCGAGCCAGCGGATGGCGCCGAGTTTCCCGGCTTCCTCCTCGAAAATCTCGATAAACAGCCCGCCGATGACCTTGCGCTTCCGTTCGGGATCGGCCACACCCTGCAGAGCGGCCAAAAAACGCTCCTCGGCATCGACCCGGATCACCTTCACCCCGAGATTTTCGGCGAAGGCGGCCATGACCTGATCCCCTTCGCCGAGCCGCAGCAGCCCGGTATCGACGAAAACGCAGATCAACTGATCGCCGATCGCCTTGTGCAGCAGAGCCGCCGTCACCGAGGAATCGACCCCGCCCGAAAGACCCAGCACCACGGACTCTTTCCCCACCTGCCGGCGCACCTTGGCCACCGCGTCATCGATGATGCTCCCCGGCGTCCACTTCCCGGAACAGGCGCAGACGTGGCGCACGAAATTGCCGATGAAAAGTTCCCCCCGCAGGGTATGAACCACCTCCGGATGAAACTGCACGCCATACTGGCGCTTTTTGATGTTCTGGATGGCGCAGACCGGAGCATTCTCGGAACCGGCCACCACCTCGAAACAATCCGGCACCTTCTCGACATGATCGCCGTGGCTCATCCAAACCGAATTTTTCCCCTCCACGAAAAAACCGTCGAACAGGGGGCCGGGTTTGCCGCAGGCTCTGATCTCGGCGTGGCCGTATTCCCGTTTGCCGGCGGCAACCACATCCCCGCCGAAGTGGCGAACCATCAGCTGCAGGCCGTAGCAGATGCCGAGGACCGGCACCCCGAGTTCGAAGAGCTCCTCCTCCACCGCCGGCGCTCCCGGTTCGTAGACCGACTTGGGACCGCCGGAGAGGATGATCCCCCGCGGGGTGAAATTCCGGATCGAGTCCATTCCCATGTCGAAAGGGTGAATTTCGCAATAGACGCGGCTCTCCCTGACCCTGCGGGCGATGAGCTGACTGTATTGGGAACCGAAGTCGAGAATGAGTATCTTTTCGCCGTGAATATCCCGAGGCATCATCTCTCCTAAAAAAATCCGGGACGGGCCTGCCGCCCGTCCCGGACGGTTTTTCCGGGCGGCTCTCCCTTTAAAACAGACGGTAGTTGGGGGATTCGTGGGTGATCTGCACGTCGTGGACGTGGGATTCCTTGAGCCCGGCGTTGGTGATGCGGATAAACTGGGCTTTTTCCTGCAACTCGCGGATGGTGCGACAGCCGGTGTAGCCCATTCCGGCCCGCAACCCCCCCATCAGCTGATGGACGTTGTCGGAAATACTCCCCCGGAACGGCACCCGCCCCTCGATCCCTTCGGGAACGAGCTTGATCTCGCTTTCGACTTCGGCCTGGAAGTAGCGGTCCTTGCTCCCCTTCTTCATGGCGCCGATGCTCCCCATGCCGCGATAGGTTTTATAGGTCCGGCCCTGATAGAGGATGGTATCGCCGGGAGACTCCTCGGTGCCGGCGAACAGGGAGCCGATCATCACCACGTCGGCCCCGGCGGCAAGCGCCTTGACCACGTCTCCGGAGAATTTGATGCCGCCGTCGGCGATGAGCGGCACCCCCCCCGGGCGGGTGACTTTCGCCACATCCTGGATGGCGGTCAACTGTGGCACTCCGACCCCGGCGACCACCCGGGTGGTACAGATCGATCCGGGTCCGATGCCGACCTTGACCGCGTCGGCGCCGGCCTCGATGAGAGCCTGGGCGGCTTCGGCGGTAGCGACGTTGCCGGCGATGAGCTGCAATCCCGGATAGGCGAGCTTGATTTCCCGAACCGCGTCGATCACCCCCTGGGAATGGCCGTGGGCGGTATCGACCACGATCACATCGACCCCCGCCTTGACCAGCAGTTCCACCCGCTTGTAGCGGTCGGGCCCGGGGCCGACGGCGGCGCCGACGATGAGCCGTCCGAGCTGATCCTTGCTGGCATGGGGATACTTGCGCACCTTTTCGATGTCCTTGATGGTGATCAAGCCCTTGAGGACATTCTGGTCATCCACCACCAGCAGCTTCTCGATGCGGTGCTTGTGGAGATGCTGCTTGGCGTCCTCCAGGGTGGTCCCCGGCGGCACCGTGATCAGTTTCTCCTTGGTCATGACACGGTGGATCGGCTGTTCGAGATCGGTTTCGAAGCGCAGGTCCCGGTTGGTGAGGATCCCGACCAGCTTGCCGTTTTCCGTGATCGGCACCCCGGAGATGCGGTATTTTTTCATCATCTCCAGGGCGTCCCGGATCCTCTGGTGCGGATTCATGGTGATGGGATCGACGATCATGCCGCTTTCCGATTTTTTGACCTGATCCACCTCCAGGGCCTGCTCCTCCGGAGTCATGTTTTTGTGAATCACCCCCAGGCCCCCCTCGCGGGACATGCAGATGGCGGTGCGGGATTCGGTCACCGTATCCATGGCGGCGGAAACCAGCGGGATGCTGAGCTTGATCTCGCGGGTCAGCCAGGTGTTCAGGTCGGCCTCTTTGGGAAGAACCTTGGAATGGGCCGGAACCAGAAGCACATCATCAAAGGTCAGACCTTCCCGGATACGGGTTTCAGACATGGCGCTCTCCTTGGGCTGGGTAAAGGGGCTCGAAAAATTATTAATCGGTGATAGTACCCCTTCTTCGGATTGCGGTCAAAAGATAAATTTCGCCCTTCAGTTGGGAATAAACTCCTCACGGCTCCCGATCCGGAACAGGAGTTCGGTCAGCAGCCGCACGGTGGCATCGAGATCGGCCTGGGAAAGCACTTCGACGGGGGTGTGCATGTAGCGCAGCGGCACACTCACCAGCGCCGCGGCCACCCCTTCCCGGTTGACCTGAATGGCGTTGGCGTCGGTGCCGGTGGCGCGGGCGGCCGCTTCCACCTGGAAAGGGATCTCCTTGTCGCGGGCGGTCTCCGTCAACAACTGGAACAGCCGCGGATTGATGTTGGCCCCCCGGCTCAGGATCGGCCCCTTGCCGAGCTGGATCTCCCCCAGCTCCTTTTTGTCGATCTCGGGGCAGTCGGTGGCGAAACTGACATCGATGGCGATGCCGACATCGGGTGCGACCCCATAAGCGCTGGCCTTGGCGCCGCGCAGCCCAATCTCCTCCTGGACGGTGAAAACCCCGTAAAGATCGACCTCGGCGCCGCCGCGGCGGTGAACCTCCTTCAGCACCTGCGCCACCACGAAGGCCCCCATTTTGTCGTCGAAGGCCCGGGAGGTGAGGCGATCCCCCTGCAGCCGCTCCAGAGCGACGGCAAAGGTGATCGGGTCGCCGACGGCCACCAGCGCCGCGGCCTCCTCCTTGCCGGATGCGCCGATGTCGATGAACTGGCTCTTGAATTTCACCACCGTTTCCCGATCCTTGGCTTCCATGAGGTGAATCGGCTTTTTCCCCACCACCCCCAATATCGGCCCCTGGGCGGCATGGATCGTCACCCGCTGCCCCGGCACGATGTGGGGGTCGATGCCGCCGATCGGCTGGAAATAGATGAAGCCGTTGTCGTCGATATACTGGGCGATGAAACCGATCTCATCGCAGTGACCGGCCAGCATCACCTTCGGGGCGCCCTCCCGCTTGCCGCGGATGCGGGCGATGACGTTCCCCATCAGGTCGGTGCGGATCTCGTCGGCCACCCCTTCCATCTCGGCCCGCAGCCGGCGCTGCGCCGGCTGTTCGAACCCCGAGGGGCTCGGAGCCTCCACCAGTTCCTTGAGAAATCCGAAATCTTTCTGATTCATTTAGCTGCTCCAAAAAGGTTGAATGTTTAGGATTATGCTGCCTCTCTTCACCGCCTTCGCGTCTCCGCGTGAGCCTGGACCTTGTCTCACCGCCCGCTCGTTTCACTCGCTCAAGGACGCAAAGGCCGCAAAGAAACCAAACCGGCGTGACGGTCTTTTAAAAACCCCATATTTTTTTAATTGATCCTTCTTTGCGTTCTTGCTGTAAAAGATCTCGCCGATGGTGAGTAACGAATGTTTATGATTATGCTGCCTCTCTTCGCGGCCTTCGCGTCTTGGCGTGAGAAAAGTTCCTGTTTACCGCTTTTTTTTAAAGAAGACGCCAGCCCCCTACGAGGACAATTTCATCCCCGTCACCTTTTCCACCAGCCGCTCCGCGTTGCGCCGCATCGAAACGATCTGCTCCGGGGTGAGCCCGGCGCCGAGGGCGATCCGCTCCGCCTTGACCCAGGGGGTCAGATCGTCGGGGGAATGGCTGTCGGTGTCGATCACCAGCCCGGCCCCGATCCCCATGGCCAGCTTCGCCACGTGGCCGTTGGCCAACGAATGCCCTTTGCGGGTGGTGATCTCCAGCAGCACGCCCCGCTCCTTGGCCAGCCGCACCTCCTCGGCGCCGATCAGGCCGGGATGGGCGAGGATATCGACACCGGCCAGAATGGCGGCGCGGTTGGTCCCCGGCGCCACCGGCTCGGAAAGGGTTTCGCCGTGGCAGACCACGATCTGAGCCCCCAACCGCCGGACTTCGGCCACCGCGGCGGCAATCATGGGGGGGGGCAGATGGGTCAGCTCGATGCCGGCCAGGACCTCGATCCCGAAATGCTCCCGCAGCCCGGCGATCCCTTTCAATACCCTGGGGATGATCAGATCGAAATTGGAAAAATCGCCGTGGTCGGCAATGGCGATGGCCCGGTAACCGGCAACGGCGGCGCGGCGCACCAGCTCCGAGGGGATCAGTTCGCCGTCGCTGAAGATGGAATGGGTATGGAGGTCGATCATTTTCCCTCTCTCTTGGCAAAGCAGTTCGTCGAAAAAGCCGCGGTCAAACCGGCCAGCAGCCGCCGCCAGGCCCCCCTCCCGCCGGGGTCGAGGCGGATGCCGCTCTCCTCTCCGGAATGGAGGCAGACCCGCAGCACCGGAATGTTGCGGGAACGGAAAAAGGCCTCCGCCTCCCCCTTGTCCGGATGGGGGGGAAGGGAGAGGACTCCCACCAGGCGGCGGCAGAACGGCGACCAGAGCGGAGCGGCCGCCATGGCCGCCGACAGACCCACCAGCCGCAGGGAAAAAACCTCCCCAACCTGGAGACGTCCCAGGTTCGCGGCCCCGAAAAGCTGGTCGTGGTGGACCAGATCGGGATCGGCCTCGAACTCCCGCACCCCTTTGAGAGATTCCAGAAACAGGCGGATCGCTTCCTGCTCGGAATAGAGCACCAGGATCTTGGCGGACCCCTCCTCCAGCAACTGGTCTTTCTCCCCCAGGCAGTCCCGGATGTTGACCACCTCCTCATTGCCCAGCAGCGGCCGGTTGTCCTGGCGGCTCGAATCGGGGTCCTGACGGCATTCGAGAATCTTTTTTTCGATCAAAACCTTGAGAATGTGCAACACCTCGAAATCGGGCGGGGACGCCTTGTCGAGAATATCCTCGACCTTCTCATAATATTCCAGCAGGTTGACCACCTCCTGGGTGGAAGGGCGCAACCCTTTGGGGAGATTCTCTTTGGGAATCCGGGACTTGACCACCCCCTCCAAGGGCGGCAGGGTGTCGATCATCGATTCCATCTCGTCCTTCTGGCGCAGCCCCTCCATGATCAGATGGTCGGTGGGAAGCTGGATACGGATTTCGGTCTTGGGGGTCCCCTGCACAAAACGGAAGTTGCCGGTCATCCAGGAAAGGAGCCGGAAAAAGGCCTTTTCCCCGCTCACCGATCCCGTTTGGGCGTTGATCACGTTTCCTTCCAGAAGAAAGATTTTGCCGCGGCTCTTCCCCTTTTCGAGGGTCAGCAGGCCGTCCTTGCGGTTGAGATTGAAAACCTGCAGCAGATCGACCAGCGACATCTGCTTGAGGTTCCCCTCGATCACCGTCCGCCCTTCCTCGGAACCTTCCCCACCGAACCGTTTCAGGGAGCGGATGATGCGGCCCGCCAGCTGCTCCGGGTTGAAGGGGCAGGGAACGAAGGCGTCGCGCCCCTCGCGGATCAGGGCGGTCACCTCTTTCTCCCGCTCCGGGGTTCCCAGGATCAGGAGGTCGATCTCGGCGGTTTTGGGGTTTTTGCGCAGAATGCGCACCAGCCGCGGCGCCCCCAGCACCGAAATATTCAGGTCCAGCACCAGCAGCCGGGGGGGGGAAGCCACGATCGCCTGCAACGCCTCGGTGCCGTTCATGCACACCCGGACGTTGAACCCCTGCTTGGTCACCAGCGCCGGGAGATGATAGAGCTCGGGAATATCGCCGGCGATGATCAGATGAAAATTTTTCGAGGCCATGGCGTCACATCTGCTCCTGGAGACGATACTGTTCCTGCAGCTTGAGAATCATGTTCTCCACGAAATAGTAGTCCGAGCTGTGAAACCCGAGCCATTCACTGCCTTGACGACAGGTCATGAGGCCATAGGCGAACTCCTCGCTCAGGTAGAAGAAAAAGGGATAGCGGGCGAAACCGGGATCGGAGATATAGATGGGAACGATCCGCTGGAAATCCCATTCCTCCCTCCGGTTCCCTCCCAGCAGAAAGACCGAGGTGGCCGACCTTTCTATCGCCTCGACCCGGGAGAGGCCTTCCAGCACCGCCGCGAAGCTGTCGCAACCCCGGTAGATAAAACCCCGCGCCTGCTTCGATTCCACCAGTTCCAGGCAAAAGGAGCGCATGATGCCCTCGATGGTCCCTTCCGCCACTGTGAAAAAACAGCTCTCGCCGCTCCCTCCCGGCCGGGATTGCGGCGCCAGGCCGCCACCCCCCTCGGCGAAAAGTCGTTCCATGGCGGTCCAGAAGGGAACATCCTCGATGCCGCCCCGGACCGCAAGGCTCGAAGCCATCTGATTGAGGCGTTTCTCCGCCACTTCAGCCAACTGCTGAAAGGAAACCCCGTCGGAGGGGAAGGTGGCGGAGCGGACCCGGACTTTCAGGACGCAGTCCCGCTCCTGGGGGATCACGGGGAGCACCGGGTGCAGCAGCCGGAGGATACGGCGCTGGGTCAGCAGCGATCCCCAGAAATCGGTTTCGGGGAGCAAAAGGTAATACTGATCGGGCTCATCCAGAGCCATGATATCCGCCTCCCGCAGGGTGGTATTGACGGCGGCGGCCATCCGGCGCAGTTTCTCCTCCACTTCCAGATCGGTAAGTTTTCCTTTCAGTTCCCCATAGTTTTCTATCTTAAGCTTGAGGATGGAAAGGTTACGGCGGTAACGGCGGGATTTGAAGAGCTCCTTGGAAACATGGTCGCGGAAGAAAGCCATGTTGTAGAACTCGCCGCTCGGCGCCCGCAGCACATTCTGCTCCAGACTCCGGAACAGCAGAGCGTTGTGCAGCCCGCAGGCGGCGAATTCAGCAACCATGTCCGCCACCTTGAGGTCCTTGCGGTTGAAGTGCTCGCGCCCGGAGGGTTCTTCAATCCGGACGAGGGCAATGGTTTCGCCGCCGAAATTGATCGGGGTCATGATCCTCAGCGCCTCCGACTCGAAAGAGGATTCCCCGGTCAGATACCTTTTGCGCTCGCTTTCGCCGAAGGGGAAGACCAACTCGTCGGGACGCGCCTTGGCAAGCCCCCGCACGCTCCGGAGCCGGAAATGGCGGGCCATTTCCCGATAAAGCCACAGACAGGCGCCGTCGGCGCGCAACAGCGCCATCATCAGGTCGGCGATATGGTCCGAGAGCCGGTCGATATCATTGATCTTGAGCAGTTCCAAGCACTTGTGCGAAGAAGCGACCATCGAGAAATAATCGATATTCTCGTCGAGCAGTTTGGCGTGTTCGCGCCGCAGCGACTGCCGGAACAGGATCTTGCCGAGCAGCAGCAGAAAGGCCTCGGGATCGATCGGCTTGAGCAGATACTCGGTGGTCCCCTTTTTCATGGCCCGCACCGCCAGGGTGACATCGTTGCGGTTGGTCACCGCCATGATCTCCTGGTCGGGGTTGAGGCGCTTGATGGCATCGGTGATCTCCAGGGGGTTTTCCTCCCCCAGTTCCATGTCGAGAATCACCAGATCGAACTCCTCATGGTAGAGGCGCTCCACCCCCTCCTTGCCGTTGTCGGCGGTGACGACCTGGTAGCCCTCCTGCTCCAGCAGCACCCGATAGAAGCCCCGGAAGAACCGCTCATCGTCGATCGCCAGAATCTTACCCTTGGCCATAACACCTCACCGAAGCGTTGCTTTCCCAATACTCCCCGAGCTGGGAATTGCGGTAGGAAGCGGTGATCGTGACCGGAATCACCTGCCCGATCAGCTCCCGGCCGCCGGCAAAGTTAACGATGCGCCCCCAGGTGGTGCGCCCGAACAGCTGCCCGCCCCCCTGCCGGCTCTCCCCTTCCACCAGCAACGGCAGCGTCCGGCCGACATCCTGCCGCCAGATCGCGGGGCCGATCCGCTCCTGGAGTTCCAGCAGACGGTCGAAGCGTTCCTGCTGGACCTCCGGAGACAGGCCGTCGGAACGAAGCGGCGCCTGGGTGCCGGGGCGAGGGGAATAGAGGAAGGTATAGATATCGGCGTAGCCGACCTCCTGCACCACCGCCAGGGTGTCGAGAAAATCGGCCTCCGTCTCCCCTGGAAAACCGACGATGATATCCGATGTGAAGCGGATCTCCGGACAAGCGGAACGCAGCCGGGCGACCTTGTCCAGATAATCGGCAGCCGTGTAGCCGCGCCGCATTTCCCGGAGCACCCGGTCCGAGCCGCTCTGCAGCGGCAGATGGATATGGCGGCAGAGCCTGGGAAGCGTGGCGTAACAGTCGATCAGCCGTTGGGAGATATCCTTGGGATGGGAGGTGACGAAACGGACCCGTTCCAGGGCGGGGATGTCATGAACCGCCGCCAGCAGTTCGGCGAAGGAGAGCTCGCCGGGGGTGTTGCCACCGTAGGAGTTGACGTTCTGGCCGATCAGGGTCACCTCCCGGACCCCGGAGCCGACCAACCGCCCCACCTCCGCCAGAACCGCGCCGCTGGGACGGCTGATCTCGCGGCCCCGCACATGAGGAACGACACAGTAGGTACAGAAGTTGTCGCACCCCTGCATGACCGTGACATAGCGGACCACCTCGCCGGTGGAGCGGCGTTCCGGAAACAGGGCGAGCCGGGTTTCCCGGTCCAGAAAGGCGACCTCGGCAATCCGCTCCCGCTGCCGGCGGACGCGCCGCAGCAGTTCCGGAAGGCGGTGGATGTTGTGGGTCCCGAACACCAGATCGACATGGGGAAGCCGTTGCAGCAGACGCTCCCCCTCCTGCTGCGCCACGCACCCCCCGACCGCGATCACCAGCTCGGGATTGGCCTCCTTGAGGGGTTTGAAACGCCACAGGTGCCCGACCACCTTGCGCTCCGCCTTTTCCCGGATGCTGCAGGTATTGAGGATGATCAGATCGGCCTCTTCCGCGCTTGAAGCCGCGCAAAAACCCAGGTCGGCCAGCAGGGCGGCGATCTGTTCCGAATCAACCACGTTCATCTGGCAGCCGAAGGTCTCGAGATAGAATTTCTGGCCCATGAAACAAAAAACCTTTTTTTCTTTTTAAGGCAAAACCAAAAATTTCAATTCAGCAGAAAGCTGCTGTCGGATACCAGCTACCTTCTCCCTCTCTGCTTCTGCTTCGGGGCTCCGCCCCGCGCCCGGCCTCCTTTTTGCGCGCCCAAAAAGGAAGCGAAAAAGGGCGCCCCGTTGACTGGCCCGCCACAGGTCGGCGGGTGCCCTCCATGCCGCCGCCGGCTCGGGGAGCGGCAAAAACTCCCTGCGGTCAGACAGTTTGCCGCTCTATGAAATCCACCCGAACCGGCACCGGCATTCCGGCTGCGTC
>JAFGOW010000054.1 GCA_016926265.1 Deltaproteobacteria bacterium
ACTCCCTGCGGTCAAACAGTTTGCCGCTCTATGAAATCCACCCGAACCGGCGGCGGCATTCCGGCTGCGTCAACAATGGGGGTGAAAGCCAAAAGGCCAAATTGATTCTAGCCCGCCCATTTTCTGTTCGCTGGAGGCCGGGGAACGACCATTACATCAAATACGAGGTTTTTTCGTTTCGAGGGCCAGGCGGAAAAAATTATTCATGCTGTCATCTCAGGCGCTGGTTCCGGCTCTGGCGCGGAGTCGTACCAATGGTACGTCGCACAAACCAGAGCGCGGATTGACGCCGAGATTGCGGAAAAGAGCCGTTTCCGGAGGAAAACTACGGAGCGCCGCGGCTTGCCCCCCGCGTCAGCGCCCCGGCGATCAGGTGGGCGGCGCGGATCGGCTCCGGCATCCGGCCGTGCAGGGCGAAGCGCTCAATGGTCTCCCGTGCCTCCTCCATGGAGAGCCCGACCCGCTGCACGAACAGGGCGCCGAGCGGCTCCATGGGCCCCAGTCGCTCGATGACGGCCCATTTCTCCGGGCCGCCGTCGATATGGGTCAGCAGCGTCTCCCGGACCGCGGCGAGATCAGGACGGCGGCGGCTCACCACCAGCAGCGGCACCCCCAATTCTATCTGGACCGCGAAGGGATCGACGACGTTGAACCCGGCCAGGGTGATCCCCTGCAGCAGGATCAGCCGGACGTGCTCCGCGAAGCGGGAGCGACGCAGCAGCCCGACGATGGCCGCGGCGGCGTCGGTGCCGTCCCGCTCGACCTGTCCGATCAGCACCCCGTCGAACCGTGGTCCGGCGAAAACCGCCCCGACGATGGAGACCGGCTCCCGGCTCTCCCGGTCGAAGGGGGCGTCGTCGAAGCCGATGACGTTGGAGTAGCGGCGGCGGGTCATGGATGCCTGTTCCGGTTCCGGGGTCGGGGCCATATAAAACAGCCCGGCGCCATGCTGGGGCGGCGCCGGGCTGAAAACGTAAGGGGCCAGCTCAAAAGTTTCCACGGCCCGGTTCGCCGGGCCGTTTCGGTCTGGAGGAGTTTCAGAGGGCTTTGTCGAGGAGATTTTTCATCTGGCTCTTGGGCACCGCGCCGACGATCTGGTCCAGGATCTTGCCATCCTTGAACAGAATCAGGGTGGGAATGCCGCGGACGCCGTAGGTGGCCGGGGTGGCCTGATTTTCGTCGACATTGACCTTACCGACCTTGACCTTGCCCTGGTATTCGGCGGCGATTTCGTCGATCAGGGGGGCGATGGCTTTGCAGGGGCCGCACCAGGAGGCCCAGAAATCGACCAGCACCGGAACCGAGGCCTTGAGCACCTCGCTCTGGAAATTGCCGTCGGTCAATTGCAGAACATGTTGACTTGCCATGGCGATTTCTCCTTCGTCAAACGGTCAATGATATATTCGCTTTCCTCAATATAATGGACAGGCCAAAAAAATCAAGGTTTTAAAATCGGGCCGCCGTCACGGGTCCGCCGCCATCCGTTTCTTGACACCTTTTGAAACGACATCCTATCATACAGTTTCAGCACTGGATTCGCGGACCCGTCGCCGATGGATTATCCGATCGTCTATGATATCGAAGGAAAGCTCTGCGTCGTAATTGGCGCGGGTTCCGTGGGGTTGCGCAAAGTGCACGGCCTGATCGCAGCGAGGGCCAAGGTGCGTCTGGTTGCGCCCGCGTTGGGGAGCGAAGGGCCGCTTCCCGAAGGTGTGGAATGGCTGCGGCGCCCCTATCGGGCAGGGGATTTGCGCGGCGCCTGTCTCGCCTTTGCTGCCGCCGATGATGGCACGGTCAATGCTGCTGTGGCCGCGGAAGCCCGCAGGGGCGGGATCCCCGTCAATGTCGTCGATGACCCCGCCAAGGGGGATTTTTCCCTGCCGGCGCTGCTGCGGCGCGGGCCCCTGACGGTGGCTGTGGCGACGGCCGGAGGCTCTCCGGCCGCCGCGGCTTTGGTCCGTGATCACTTGCAAGGGGTGCTGGGCCCTGAGTTGGGTCTTTTCGTCGCCCTTGCCGCGGCGCTCCGCAAGCGACTCGGCGCCGTGGACCACGCCGCCCTCTGCCGCCGGTTGGCGGCGGTGGGTATTCTCGATCTGCTGGCTGCAGGGGATGCCGCCGGCATCGACCGGTTGCTGGCCGGAGTGGGGGGGGAAGGGCTCTCCCTCTCCAGCCTGGGGCTCGACCTGAAGGGGGCCGGGGAACGGGCGCCGGCTCCCGGAAAATTGATATGAGCAAGGTGAAGAAACTGTGAATATTGTCGTTGTCGGCCTCAATTACCGCACCGCGCCGGTGGCGGTCAGGGAGCGTCTGGCTTTCCTCCCCTCCCGCATCCCTGAGGGGCTGGCGCGGCTCATGGAATGCTCGACTATCCGGGAAGGGCTGATTCTTTCCACCTGCAACCGGGTGGAGGTCTACGCCGTCACTCCCCAAATCGAACAGGGGACGGCGGAGATCTCCTCCTTTTTGGCCAGTTTCCACGGCGTCGAAGCGGCCGCGGTCCGCCCCCACTGTTACGCCTGGTGCGGAGCGGCGGCGGTGCGGCACCTGTTTCGGGTCGCTTCGGGGCTCGATTCCATGGTGATCGGCGAGCCGCAGATTCTGGGCCAGGTCAAAAACGCCTATTCCCAGGCCTGCCGCGCCAAAACCAATGCCCTGATTCTGAACCGGCTGCTGCACCGGACCTTTGCCGCCGCCAAAAAGGTGCGGAGCGAAACCGCCATCGCCGGCAAGGCGGTGTCGATCCCCTTCGCGGCGGTGGAGATGGTGCGTCGCATCTTCGGGGGGCTGGAGGGAAAGAAGATCCTCCTGATCGGTTCCGGCAAGATCGGCGAACTGGCCGCCCGCCATTTCCTGAGCCACGGGGTCGCCGCCATCGCCGTGGTCAACCGGACCCCTGAAAAGGCCCGCGAGACCGCGGAGCGCTTCGGCGGGCGGGTATTCCCTTTCGAGGAGCTTCCCGAACAGCTTGTCGCCGCCGATATCGTGCTCTCCTCCACGGCCGCTCCTCACTTTATTCTCCGCGTTCCCGATCTGGAAAGGGTCCTGCCGAGGCGGGAAGGAAGGCCGCTGTTTCTCATCGACGTGGCGGTGCCGCGGGATATCGACCCTTTGGCCGGCTCTATCCCCCAGGTCTATCTCTACGACGTGGACGACCTGCAGGGAATCATTTCCAGCAACCAGGTCTGCCGTCGCCGGGAGGCCGAAAGGGGGGAGCGGATCATCGAAGAGGAGGTTGCCGGCTTTCAACGCTGGCTGCGCAACCTGGAGGCCGTCCCCACGATCCGGGCGCTGCGGCAACGGATCGAGGGGATTTGCGACGCCGAACGGGACAAGGCGCTGGCGGCCCTGGAAGGGGTTTCGGAGCGGGAGCGGGAGGCGGTCGCGGCGATGGCGGCGGCCATCGCCGGAAAGCTGCTCCACCTTCCCATCGCGGCCCTGAAATCGTGCCGTGAACGCCGCGCCGGGGACTATCACGCCGAGGCCCTGAGGTATCTGTTCGATCTCGAAACCTGCGAAGCAAGCGGCGAGGGGGAGATGGAGCCGGAGCACCCGCCGGAGGGGGAGTTGTTGTGACGGCGCGACCGGGAACGGTCTATCTGGTCGGCGCCGGCCCCGGCGATCCGGGGTTGATCACCGTCAAGGGGCTGCGCTGTCTGAAAGAGGCGGAGGTGGTGGTCTACGATCTGCTGGCCAATCCGCTGCTGCTGGAGCAGGCGCCGCCGGAGGCGGAGCGGATTTTTGTCGGCAAGAGCCGCGGCTGTCATCCCACCCCCCAGGAGCAGATCAACGCCCTGCTGGCGGAGCGGGCGCAACAGGGATTGAAAGTGGTCCGCCTCAAAGGAGGGGACCCCTACATCTTTGGGCGCGGCGGAGAAGAGGCCCTGTACCTGGCGCGCCGCGGCATCCCCTTCGAGGTGGTGCCCGGCGTCACCGCGGCCTTTGCCGCCGGCGCCTACGCCGG
>JAFGOW010000055.1 GCA_016926265.1 Deltaproteobacteria bacterium
CGAGGACGACCGGAAAACGGCTCTCCCGTCTCTACTGGGAATACAACGGCCCCAACAACATCCCCGCGGATGAAATGTGGCTACTGCACACCGGCCTGGAGGGAGAGCCCTTCGATCTGGAGAGAATGGCGCGAGAGAAAACGGACCACGAGGTGATCCGGGGGGTGCTGTCCACTGCCTGCTATCCCGAGCACGGCGTCCCGTTGCTGCTCTATCTCGCCCAACGCCACGGCTTCGATCTGCGGGCGGCGCTGCTCGCCAACGCCAACACCGGCGGCGACAACGTTCACCGCGGCATGATCCTGGGGCTGCTCCTGGGCGCCACGGCCACGGCAATTCCCCCGGAGCTCAAGGAGGGGTTGAGGGAGGGCCGGGAGCTGGAGCAGGAGATCGATGCCTTCGCCGGGCTGGCGCTGGCGGGAAAAATCTGAAGGCTGAGAAGGGGATGGCGCCCCCCCAGCCGATCGGCGAATACCGCCAAAGCGGGTGGCTGAAGCCGGTTCAGCCCTCCTCCGCCCACTCCGGCCTCCTCCTGTATTGTCCCTTCAAAGAACTTTACAAAAGGCAGAGAAGACTTAACACCCCCGTTTTCCGTTCCCGGCTATAGTAACGACAAATAAAAAACACTGTTGCTTTCCTCTCTTGCCGCCGGGATCAAAACGGGAGTCACCGCCGGCAAGCCCCACTCCCGAAACCATTGGCCCCTTGGCCGCCCTCCTGGCCGAGGGGCATTTTTTATCCCGCCATCATGCCGGGAAGGTCAGGGCAGGCGGATTTTTTTTCCCGCCTCCCAGAATTCCGTCGGCCCGTACCCGGCCAGAGTCTGAATCTGCCTGAAACTGACCTGGGACCAGAACGGCCCGTCCCCGTCGCGGGACAACGCCGCCCCATGAATATAGCGGTACTCCCCTTTGAGTACCCACCAGTCCTTGTCGACAATCACCAGCTTTTCCACCTTCCAGCCGCGGTCCGTCAGCAGATCGGCCATGTTCTTTTCCAGCGCCCCGCTGGTCATCTTGGCGGCGGGGAAAGGGCGGGAGCGATTTTCCCAGGCGGTGCGTTTCTCGACCCAGCCCCTGTTCTCCTCCCGCAATCCGGCCAGACGTCCGGAATAGGACGCGGCCTCGCCGGGAGCAGCCGCTTTGAGTTTTTCGATTTCCCGTTCCAGGCGCTGAAATCTCTCGGGCCGCACGATAAAAAGGGAATGCCCTGAATCCTCCCGCCAATTCCTGTTTTCGCCGAACCTCCGTTCCCACTCGCCCAGTTCATCTTCCACAACCCGGCGCACATCGCCGAAGCCGGCATTCCTCTGGCGGTGGTAATTTTCAATGGCGGAACGCAGGTCGTTGGCGGTTTTTTCCAGCCGGGGGCCGGCGCCCCCCTGCGGAACCTCCTTTTCATACTCCGCCAGCAGCCCTCTGGCCTTCTCAACGGTCCGGTCCTGCTCCGCCAAGCGCTGTGGGTCATGGGTCACGGGATAGTCGATGTACGCGGCGGCTCCGGGGCGGATGAATTCCTGGATGCGAGGCAGCCATTTTTCGTCCAGGGCGGCGATGTTCCCTTCAGCCTCCTGTTTCGAAGCCAAGGCCTGGCCCTTCCGGAGTTCCCCTTCCTTTTTGGTTTTCCCAATTTCCTGCCCAAGCGCGGCAAAGCGCTGGTGGCAAGGCCGGGCCTGGGGATGGTCCGCCTCAACCTTGTAGGAACGTTCGGCCCGCTCCAGCAGATCCTTGGCTTTGGAGAGATGGCCCTCAGCCTTGTATAGCCTGGAACCGAATTTGTTGAAATCATGGCTGTTCATACTCTCTCGGGCCTGCTTCAGCGAGGCTTCGGCGGCATCCAGTTCCTTGTTGGCCCGGTCGAGGGTCTGAACCGCCGCCGGCTTCAGCTCCGGACCCCCGGCGGCGGGAACCGCGGCCGCGGCCGGCTTTTCGGCCGCACCCGGCGATGCCGGCGCCCCTTTCGCCTCATACTTTTGTTTCAGGCGTTTGAACCGGCTGTCCAGGGAAATAATCGACTTATGGCCAGGGTTTTGAGCCCTGAGCTCGCCCAACTTCACGGCCACCTGATTCAGCTGGTCCCCGGCTTCGGGAAGGTTGCCGCTAAAAAAAAACTTTTCCGCCTTCTGGATAAGACTGCCCACCTCCCTGGAAAGATCGTCCCCCGGTTCCGCATACGCGACTAACGTAGAAAAAAAGACCATCGCCCCGACAGCCAACAGTTTTCGGATCATCGCCCCTCCCCGGTTTTCCCTTTAGAAGACATTTAAAATCATGACATCCCGTCTGCCACCGTCTCCATGTTTTTTAATCGAGTCCTGACTGCCTGTCAACCTCCACCCGGCTCCCTTCTCGTCCAGATCCGGTCCAGGCCGACCCGAAAACGCTTCCAGCCGAGGGGCTTGCCAGCATCAAAAGAAAAACCCGGCAAGGAACGGATCCCTCCGGGTTTTCCTGCGGATCGGCGGTCAGGGCGCCGAATCAGACCAGAGCCGACAGGGCCGCGTTGAAGGTGGCGCTGGGCCGCATCGCCTTGCTGGTCTTCTCGAAATCGGGATGGTAGTAGCCGCCGAGGTCGACGGGCCGCCCCTGGGCCGCGTTCAGCTCCTCGACGATCCTGGCCTCGTTGGCGGTGAGCTGCTCGGCCAGCGGCCTGAAGCGGGCCTTCAGTTCCGGATCCTCGTTCTGCGCGGCCAGGGCCTGGGCCCAGAACATGGCCAGATAGAAGTGACTGCCGCGGTTGTCGAGCTCGTGCACCTTGCGCGACGGCGACTTGTTGCTGTCGAGGAATTTCCCGTTGGCGGAATGCAGGGTGGCGGCGTAGACCTTGGCCTTGGCGTTGCAGGTCGTTCGGGCGAAGTGCTCCAGCGATTCGGCCAGGGCCAGGAACTCGCCCAGGGAATCCCAGCGCAGGTGACCTTCCTCCTGGAACTGCTGGACATGCTTGGGGGCGGAGCCGCCGGCGCCGGTTTCGAACAGACCGCCGCCGTTCATGAGCGGGACGATGGAGAGCATTTTGGCGCTGGTGCCGAGCTCCAGGATCGGGAACAGGTCGGTGTTGTAGTCGCGGAGCACGTTGCCGGTGACGGAGATGGTGTCCTGGCCCTGGCGGATCCGCTCGATGGAGAACCGGGTCGCCTCGACCGGGGCCATGATGCGGATGTCGAGGCCTTGGGTGTCGTGCTCCGGCAGGTACCTGTTGACCTTCTCGATCAACCGGGCGTCGTGGGCGCGGCTCGGATCGAGCCAGAACACGGCCGGGGCCCCGGTCAGGCGAGCGCGGCTGACGGCCAGCTTGATCCAGTCGCGGATCGCCGGATCCTTGGTCTGGCAGCTGCGGTAGATGTCGCCCGCTTCCACCTGCTGCTCCAGCAGGACCTGGCCCGCTTCGTCCACGAGCCGGATGACCCCATCCCCCTGGGCCTCGAAGGTCTTGTCGTGGGAGCCGTACTCCTCGGCCTTCTGGGCCATGAGGCCGACGTTGGGAACCGTTCCCATGGTGGCCGGGTCAAAGGCGCCGTGCCGCTTGCAATCCTCGATCACGGCCTGATAGACCCCGGCGTAACAGCTGTCGGGGATGCAGGCCTTGGTGTCGTGGAGCTTGCCGTCCGGCCCCCACATCTGGCCCGATTCGCGGATCATGGCCGGCATCGAGGCGTCGACGATGATGTCGCTGGGGACGTGGAGGTTGGTGATCCCCTTCTCCGAATTGACCATGGCCAGCGGCGGCCGCTTTTGGTAGACGGCCTGGATGTCGGCCTCGATTTCGGCCCGCTCGGCCTCGGGCAGCTTCTGGATCTTGGCGTAGAGTTCGCCGAGGCCGTTGTTGGGGCTGATCCCCAACTCCCGGAAGCGGGCCGCGTGCTTGTCGTAGACCTCTTTGAAAAAGACCGATACCACATGGCCGAACAGGATCGGGTCCGAGACCTTCATCATGGTCGCCTTGAGGTGGACGGAGAACAGCACCCCTTGGGCCCTGGCGTCCTCGATCTGCTGTGCGAGGAAAGCCCGCAGCGCCTGGCAGTTCATGACCGTGGAGTCGAGGACTTCGCCTTCCTTCAAGGTCAGCTTGTCCTTGAGCACGGTGACGGCGCCATCTTGGGCGACGAACTCGATGCGGGCGTTGCAGGGCTTGGCCAGCACCACCGACTTCTCGTTGGAGCGGAAGTCGCCGCTTTTCATGTGGGCGACGTGGGTCTTGGAATCCGGGCTCCAGGGGCCCATGCGGTGGGGGTTCTTCTTGGCGTAGTTTTTCACCGCCACCGCGGCGCGGCGGTCCGAGTTCCCCTCCCGCAGCACCGGGTTGACCGCGCTGCCGAGAACCTTGGCGTAGCGGGCCTTGATCTCCTTTTCCTGCTCGTTCTTCGGCTCCGCCGGATAATCGGGGACGTCGTAGCCCTGGGACTGGAGCTCCTTGATGGCCGCGGTCAGCTGCGGGGCCGAGGCGCTGATGTTGGGGAGTTTGATGATGTTGGCCTCGGGAGCCTTGGCCAGCTCGCCCAGAAATGCGAGATCGTCGGGCTGCTTCTGGCTTGGCGTCAGACGCTCGGGGAAGCTGGCGAGGATGCGGCCGGCCAGGGAGATGTCGCGGGTTTCGAATTCGATCCCGGAGCCTTGGGTGTAGGCCTGGATGATGGGGAGCAGGGAGTAGGTCGCCAGGGCCGGGGCTTCGTCCACCTGGGTATAGATGATTTTTCCGGTCGGTTTAGTCATAATTACCTCTCATGGCCATCGGTGTTGGGTTGGTTCGGGATTGCGTCAGGGTTTATATACGGAAAGGAGGGTATCCGCCATGTCCGCCGGGGAGCGGGCCACCTTGACCCCGCACTCCTCGAGCACCGCGATCTTCTCGGCCGCGGTCCCTTTGCCGCCGGAGATGATGGCGCCGGCGTGCCCCATCCTCTTGCCGGGCGGGGCGGTCAGCCCGGCGATGAAGGCGGCGACCGGCTTGGTCATGTGGTCGCGGATGAAGCGGCCCGCCTCTTCCTCGGCGCTGCCGCCGATTTCGCCCATCATCAGCACCGCCTCGGTGGCCGGATCCTGTTCGAACAGCGCCAGGGCGTCGACGAAGCTGGTGCCGTTGACCGGGTCGCCGCCGAGGCCGATGCAGGTCGATTGCCCGACGTTGCGGCTGGACAGCTGCCAGACCCCCTCATAGGTCAGGGTGCCGCTGCGGGAGACCACCCCCACCGGCCCCTTTTTGTGGATGTAGCCGGGCATGATGCCGATCTTGCATTCGCCCGGGGTGATGATGCCGGGGCAGTTGGGGCCGATGAGGCGGGTCTTCCTGCCCCTCATGGAGTGCTTGACCTTGACCATGTCGAGAACCGGGATCCCCTCGGTGATGCAGACCACCAGCGGCAGTTCGGCGTCGATCGCCTCAAGGATGGCGTCGGCGGCAAAGGGGGGCGGCACGTAGATGACCGAGGCGGTGGCGCCGGTGGCTTTCACGGCGTCGGCCACGGTGTCGAACACCGGCACCCCCTGCACGTCGGTGCCGGCCTTGCCCGGCGTGACCCCGCCCACCACATGGGTGCCGTACTCCAGGGCCGCGATGGTGTGGAACAGGCCGTGGGCCCCGGTGATCCCCTGGGTGATGACCTTGGTGTCCTTGTTGACCAGAATGCTCATGCGTTCCCCCTCCCGGCGGCCACGGCCCCGACGATCTTCCTGGCGGCGTCGGTCATCCCCTCGGCGGTGATGATGTTGAGGCCGCTCTGGCTCAGCAGTTCCTTCCCTTTTTCGACGTTGGTCCCCTCGAGCCGCACCACCAGCGGGATGGCGAGATGGACCTCGGTGACCGCGTCGATGATCCCCTGGGCGATGATGTCGCACTTCATGATGCCGCCGAAGATGTTGACCAGGATCCCCTTGACCTGGGGGTCGCGGAGGATGATCTTGAAGGCCGCCGTGACCTTCTCCCGCGAGGCGCCGCCGCCGACGTCGAGGAAGTTGGCCGGGGCGCCGCCGCTGAGCTGGATGATGTCCATGGTCGCCATGGCCAACCCGGCGCCGTTGACCATGCAGCCGATGTTGCCGTCGAGGGAGATGTAGGAGAGGTCGTATTCCGAGGCGTCGATCTCGTTTTCATTCTCCTCGTCGAAATCGCGCAGGGCGCGGATGTCGGGATGGCGGAACAGGCCGTTGTCGTCGAAGTTGAGCTTGGCATCCAGCGCCAGCAGCTTTCCTTCGGCGGTGACCACCAGCGGATTGATCTCCACCAGCGAGCAGTCCTTGTCGACAAAGGCGCGATAGAGGTTCTGGAAGAAATCGACGGCCTGGCCGAGCTGCTTCTTCTCCAGGTTCAGCCTCAGGGCCACGCGCCGGGCCTGAAAAGGGCCGAGGCCGATGGTCGGATCGATCGCCTCCTTGAAGATCTTCTCCGGGGTCTTGGCCGCCACCTCCTCGATGTCCATCCCCCCTTCGGAGGAAGCCATCAGGGTCACCCTGGAGGTGGCGCGATCCAGCAGCATCCCGACGTAGAGTTCCCGGGCGATGCGGCACCCTTCCTCGACGTAGACGCGGCGCACCACCTTCCCGGCCGGGCCGGTCTGATGGGTGACCAGGGTCATGCCGAGCATCCTGGCGGCAGTCTTTTTGACCTCGTCCAGGGTCTGGACCACCTTGACGCCCCCTCCCTTGCCGCGCCCCCCGGCATGGATCTGGGCCTTGACCACGTAAGGGCCGTCCCCCAGGTTGCGGGCCGCTTCCCGGGCCGCGGCCGGATGGAAGCAGACCTCCCCCTTGGGCACCGGCACCCCGAAGCCCCGCAACACCTGCTTGGCCTGGTACTCGTGGATATTCATCGTCTCTCCCTTGCTTCGCTCGGCGGTTTCAGAAATATTTTGGGAACATCGTTTTATTTTTTAGAAGTCAATTGCCTTCAACAATTCCAGATGTTTTAAAAATTCTATTCAAGAAAATATAAAACATCAACAAAAAAATAACGCTGTTTTATTTTTTCTGGAGGAAGGCGTCGCGGCAGGCCGGAGAACAGAAATGGAGCCTCCGGCCGTCGATTTCGACGGTCACCCCCTGCGATTTGGGAAAATAGACGCCGCACTGCGGATCCTTGACCAGTTCCTCGCCGCTCTGGCCAGCGCTCCCCTTGTCGGAGCGGGGCGCTGGAAAGAAATGACCGGCCAGGGACCGCACCAGCTGGTAGATCAGAAAAACAATCAGCAGCAACCAGAGAAAACGCAGCATATCCTCACCAGGTCCCGGCCAGGGGATGATCCAGCGCCGTTTCCGGCAGTTCGGCGACCATCCGGCGGACGGTTTTGCCGAGGCGGGGATGGCGCCACTCGGGGGTCACCTCCAAGAGCGGCAGCAGCACGAAGGAGCGGAGATGGAGCCGGGGATGGGGCAGGATCAGGGCCGGGGTTTCGGAGATCCGGTCGCCAAAGGCAAGGATGTCGATGTCGAGGGTCCGCGGCCCCCAGCGCTCGCGCCGCTCCCGACCGAACTCCCGCTCCACGGCCTGGCAGCGGGCCAGGAGCTGCTCCGGGCTCAGGGGGGTCGCCACGGCCAGGACGGCGTTGAAATAGCGGGGCTGGTCCGGCGCTCCGCCCTGCGGCGCCGTCTCGAAGATCCGGGACCAGGCCCGGACCAGGATCTCCCCGTTCCGTTCCAGGGCGCCCCGGGCGCCGCTCAAAGCCGCCCGCCGGTCCCCCAGGTTGGAACCGAGAGCAAGCAGTACGGTTTCCTTGTTCTCTTTCATCCCCCGCCTTCCCGGTGGCCATTTAATCACACCCCCCGGAAAGGGTCAACGGAACTCGACGACACGAAACTCGACCATGGCTTGGCGGGGAATGCTTCTCGACCCGGCCCAATCCTTTCCGATATAATGCCCGGAAACCGGATGCCGCCCTTTTAAGCCGATGAAGAACATTACCGAACCCGCTCCGCCACTCCCCCTCCTGCCGCCTGAAACGCGCCTGATCCTGATCGACGCCGGGATGGAACGGCTGCGCCTGAGGTTCTGCGACGCTACACGAAAGGTCTTGGCCAAAGCCACCCTCCCCGGCCGTCCCGACCTCCAGGCGGCGGCCGCGGCCTGGGGATTGGGAAACGGCGCCGAGCGGCCCGAGCTCCTCATCACCGGCCGGCTCCGCGACACGGTCCGGGAGCTGCTCGGCTACGGCGATCCGATCCTGCCCGAGGCGGCGCTGTGGTCGGCGGCCGCGGCCCTGGCGAAAGACCACCCGCTGGCGGTGCTGGAGGTCTCGGCCTCCGGTTACACCGCCGTCGGCGTCAATTCCTCCGGCGAGCTCCATGGCGAGCTGCTGGCGGCCCCGCCGCGCTGCGGCTCGGGGACCGGCATCAACCTGGACCGCGTCCTACAGAAACTCGGCGTTTCCCGGACCGAGGTCGATCCGCTGCTGGCGGAGTTCCTCGGCAAGGCGGGAGCCGAGCACCGCCGGGCGATCCCGCTGCGCAGCGATCGCTGCGGCGTCTTCGCCTCTTCGGCCACGGTCTCGGACAAGAACCAGGGGCTACCCGTCGCCGACGCCCTGGCCGCCACCCTCAAGTCGGAGGTGGTCAAGGCCTGCAAAACCATCCCCGAAGGCTTCAAAACGGTGTGGCTGACCGGGGGGGTCTTCGCCTGGAAATTCGCCCGGGACTGCGCCCGGGATTATCTCAACGGCCAGGGGGTGGGAGAGATCCCTTGGGACGAGGCCGGGGAGCTGCCATTGCAGGGGCTGCTTTGGCTCCGGGACCGGATCCCGCCGGGACGGCTGTTCCGGCCGGAACCGGCCCTGCTCCCTCCTCTGGAATTGGGGGGCCGCCCGGCCCTGGCCGCGGTGCACCGTGACCTGGCCGAGCGCCATCTCTACCACCGCCTGGAGCCGGAAACCTTCCCGGCGAGCGCGTCTATTCCGGCGGGACGGCCGCTCCTGATCGGGCTCGACGTCGGCTCCACCATGGCCAAGCTGGTCGTCGCCGACTTAAACGGCGTCCCCCTGCATTGCGCCGCCCATAGCAACGCCGGGGACACCCTCGACACGGTCAAGGCCCTGTTCGGCGAACTGGCCCGGCGCGGCGCCGAAACCCTGGAGGTGGCCGGGATCGGGATCACCGGCAGCGCCCGCCATCAGGTGCGCCAGGCCCTGCTCCACGTCTACCCGGAGCTGGCCGACCGGGTGCTAGTGCTGGTGGAGAACTACGCCCACGCCCGCGGCTCCCTCGATCTGGCCAGGGCGCATATCGGTCGTCTCAAAGAATGGGGGATCGAGGGGATCGACGAGGAGTTCGCCATCGTCATCGACGTCGGCGGCGAGGACACCAAGGTCTCCACCGTCCTGTTGGACGAAGGGGAGCTTTTCGACAACGTCATGAACGGCAAATGCTCGGCCGGGACCGGGAGCCTGCTCGATGCCCAGGCCCTCCATTTCGGGCTCCCGGACTGCGGCGCCGGGGCCGAACTCGCCTGGCAGGCGCAACAGGGGCATTCCCTGAACGCCACCTGCGCCGTCTTTCTGCTGGAGAGCGCCCGCCGCCTTGAAGCCCTCGGCGTGCCCCGCGGCGAGATCCTGGCGTCGGCCGAATGGGCCGTGGCCGAGAACATGGCGCGCGGCCTCTGGAGCCGGCTCGAACTGCCGGTTCGGGCCGTGGCCCTGCTCCACGGCCAGACCATGCTCAGCGAAGCGCTGCCGACGGCGGTGGCGGCCCGGCTCCAGGAATACCTCGGGGCCCCGGCCTACTGCCTGGTCCCCCCTTACCCCGGCCACCGCGCCTGCCTCGGCCTGATCCGGACCCTGGCCGAGCAGCGGCTCGGCTCCAGCGTGGCGCTCCCCCTCTGCCGGTTTCTGGATCAAACCTACGACAAACGGCTCTTCCAGTGCTCGGGGAACGCCTGCGGCAACCCCGAGGCGCGCTGCCGCCGCTCCCGGCTTTCCGCCGTCAATCCCCAAGGGAAAAAAACCGAACTGCTGCTCGGGGGATGCGCCGCAATCAACGAACGCGCCGGCCGCAGCGGCGCGACCCGGCCCGACACCTGGCGCGAGCTGTGGGAGTTCAGCGCCGCCAAGCTCCCCCGCTCCGAGGATCCGCAGCGGCTGGTGATCCCGCGCCAGTTCGCCATCTCGGAGTGGGCCCCCTTCTTCGCCCACCTCTTCCTGCCGCTCGGCATCCCGGTTCACGTCGACGCCATCGCCGAGCAGGACATCATCGCCGGCCGCCCCCATTTCCCGGTCGACGCCTGCGCCCCGTTCCTCGGCGCCGTCGGCCAGCTGCTGCGCCTGGCCGGGGAGCCCCACGGCACCATCCTCGCCCCCCAGATCGAATTCCTGCCGGGGCCGGGAAGCTCCCTCGGCCGGGCCTGCACCGTCAACCAGGGGGGGCCGGCCACGGCCGTGGCCCTGGCCCGGCAGCGCCATCCCGAAGCCCGGTTCCACCTCTTCCACCTAG
>JAFGOW010000056.1 GCA_016926265.1 Deltaproteobacteria bacterium
GAACATCCAGCGCAGGGAGGCCGCGGCCTGCTCCGGGCTGTCGTAGCTCCGGTTGCGGATTTCTTCGATGAACGCCACATTGGCGCAGATGCCCATCTGGTAGAGCAGGTTGTAGGTGTAGATGTAGTCGGGGCTGGGGATCAGGGGCCGGCCCACGGCATCGAAGAGGCGGCGGTCATGGGGGCCGTCGCCGACCACGGTGACGATGTAGACCCCTTTGCGGGCCGCGGCGTCGAGCTTCAGGATGGCCGCCCGCAGATCCTCGACGACCAGGGAGCGGCAGGCGATGGCCACATCGCAGGCGCCGATGCCGAGCTGGTCCCAGTCCTGTTCCCAGCTCCCCTGGATGGTGGCGACATTGGCGAGGCCTTCGGCGGCGCACTGGTCGCGGAGTACGGCCAGCATCTCGGCCGAGAAATCGACCGCGGTCACCGAACGGACCCGTTTGGCCAGGGGGATGGCCAGGGCGCCGCTGCCGCACCCCATGTCCAGCACGGTCCACGTCGCCTCCGGTTTCAAAATGGCCAGGAAACGGTCGGAGAAGTCCGTTTCCGAAACCGCCTTGGCAAAGGAGGGGGCCCGGCCGTCCCAGTAGCGGGCATCCCGCTTGCGCAAGCCGCGCCGGGCGAGCTGGGCCTGCCACGCCCGGTTCCAGTCGATGGCCAGCACATCGACGAGCTCATCCCGTTGCTCCGGCTTTTGGGAATGCCCGGTATCGGGCGCCGCTGACGGCGTTTCGGGATTCATGGCGCCGCTTTCTCCCATCCGAGATAGTAGTTCTTCCCTGCCGCACAGGGGCGGCAGAGGGTTTTCCCATCCCGGTGCACATGGCGCATATCCATGACCCGCTCCCCGCAGGCTTCGCAGGTGACGATCAGAAGCGGTCTCCCCGGCAGATCCTCGGGCTTGAGCTCGACCCGGACCTCCCGGACCTCGAAGAGCTCCTCCCAGGGGAGCAGGGCGTATTCCTCGGTATGGGGGGATTTTTCGATATCCTCCCGGGTTTGGACCGCGTTCCCGTCCCGGTTTTTCGCGGCGACGCGGACCGTCTTGCCGGTTTTGAGATTGACGAAGGTGGCCGCCATCTTGCCGAAATCGAGGATCTTCAGAGTCCGTTTGCCCGGATGGCAGCCGGTCACCGCCAGGATCGCATCGCTGGCGCAGCGGTCCATTTCCACAAAGACGATCAGGTTTTTTCGGTCGGCGCCCTTGGGGTCCGCGATGCCGATTTCGTTTAGGCCGAGGATGGCCATCCGGGTGCCGAGGATGGAACCGGCGCAACAATGCCCATGAAAGGCTCGGACGGCGTTGAGGCAGGTTTCGAAGTCCAGCATGTTATCCGTCGTTGACATGGTTGCTTCCTTGCTTGAGTTGGTTCGCTTCTGAGGGATCTTGTCATGAGAGAGGTTCGCTGGCAAGCGTTCAATTTTGTCGCCCATAACGCCACGTTGTATATCCCTTTACACAACGGAAAGTCAAGCCTTTTGTCCCTTTTCTCCTTGACTTTCCGCCACCCCCCGAACTATTGAAAATGGACGGCCGCTTTGCGCCGGGCTTCAGGCTGCCGACCATTTCGGGGGGGTGATATTTCTCATGAAGTTGAATCTCAAGCTGATCGTTCTGAATGACCAGGAGATGCCTTTCATGGGCAAGGGGGGGCGGGAGCTGCTGCAGGGCATCGAGCGCCTCGGCTCCATCAACAAGGCGGCCAAGGAAATGGGCCTCTCCTATGCCAAGGCGCTGAAGATCATCAAAAAAATCGAAACCAATCTCCATGGACAGGTTTTGAAGCGCCAGATCGGCGGCAAGGAACACGGCGGCGCGGAACTGACGCCCCTGGCCGTTGAATTCATCGAGATCTATATCGCCTATGAAAAGGAAGTGACCGCCTTTGCCCAGGAGCGGTTCCTCGCCGTGGACGAGCGCCTGAGGGCCTTGGTCGAAAAATCGGCATCCGCGGAGGATGGCCGCTGATCCGCCGCCGATTTCCCCCGGTGGCGGCCTTCCCCGAGCCCGGTCCCGGCCCCCGGTTCGGGAAAAACCGCTCTGAAACCTATCCCTCCCCCGCCTTTCGCCGCCGCCGCCCCTTTTCCGTCGCGTAACCCTTCACAATCCCTACAGGTTCCCGCGTTCATCCTATCGAGGCGCTTTTTGGCGGCCTCTCTTCGCGTTCTTGGCGGCTTCGCCTGAGGTCAGACCTGGTTTCACCGCCCGCTCGTTCCACTCCCTCAAGGACGCAAAGGCCGCAAAGGAAATCATCCGTTTTTGTAACTATTCGCGACCCTCACATCCAAAGGCAAATTTTTTCAGAACCGATACGGCCATAAGCAATTAAAATCCCTGGATTCCCGATAAAAGATTTCGGGAATGACAGCTTGGGGTCTTCCGGTGTCATCCCCGAATGGTGTTGTCGGGGATCCAGGTTTTTGGAATGGTTTTGGCCTGTTCCCCACCCCAGAAAATCAGTCTTTTCTACCAGCTGAATAGTAACCCGTTTTTTCCGGTTTTTATCTTTCTTCGCGTCTTCGCGCCTTCGCGTGAGACAAGGTCTTTGGTTTCAGGCCCGCTCGTTCCAATCGCTCAAGCCGCAAAGGTCGCCAAAGAGACCAGAAAGAAAAAAAGGGGTTTTTCCTTCAACGATCCCCCTACCCCCAAAAACCTGCCCCCATGCCCCTCCCGCAGGCAGGGGGCGGTTCCCATGAAAAAAACCAAAAAAAACTTGATCAGCCGTTATGCGGCGTGATATACAACGCCTCGTTGTATTTTTGAAAAGCCAACGCATTTCCGCGACGCGGTCACGGAGAAATGAGCCGTTTTTTTTTGATGCCCATTGAAATGATCTGAAACAGGAGGAGGGACGGGATGACGGGGAAGATCCGGATTGGTTTGGCGCTGGCTGGGTTGATCTTTTCTCTTTTCACCATCGGCTGGGCCGCGGAGCCGGATGCTGCGCCGAATTCCGCGCCGGCGCCGGGGTTCGAGGTCTACAGCCTCGGCGAGGTGGTGGTTTCCGCGCCGAAATTCCCGGTCAAGGATATCGCCATCAGTCATGAGGTGACGGCGGAGGACATCCAGGCCACCAACAGCCATACGGTCGCCCAGGCCCTTTCCCACGCCCCAGGGATCAACGTGACCACCGGGGCCAAGAACCAGGCCACGGTTTCGATGCACGGTTTCGACCAGAGCCGGGTGCTGGTTCTGATCGACGGGGTTCCCTATTACGAGACCAAATACGGCATCCTCGATCTGAACAGCATCGGCACCGAAAACATCGCCAAGATCGAGATCGTCAAGGGCGCGGCCTCGGTTCTCTACGGCGCCAACGCCATGGGCGGCGTCATTAACATCGTCACCAAAAAGCCCGCCGAAAAACCTTACGCCAGCGCCACCTTCGAGTTTTCCGAGGACGCCACCTATCGGGCCTCTTTGGCCCACGGCCTGAAAAAGGGGATTTTCAATTACTGGCTCAGTTACAGCTACGAAAAATCCGACGGTTGGGATCTGTCGGACGATTTCAAGCCGAAACCGGGCACCTTGACCGACCGCCACACCGGCTCGACGGTGGTCAGCAACCCGGTGTTTGAGAACGGCGGCACCCGGGACAACTCCGACTACGAAGGGCACAACTTCTTTGCCAAGGTCGGCGTCGAACCGGACCAGGATTCGGCCTACTACCTCAACTTTCATTACCTGAAAAAGGAAAAGGGCGTTCCCTCCAACACCGTGTCCAACATGGTTTTCTCGCGCCCCGTGTTCTCCCGCTTTTACGCCGACCGCATCCCCGACTACGATCAGTGGGGCCTCGATCTCGACGCCCGCCAAGGCCTGACCGACCAGCTGACGGCCAAGGCCAAGTTGTTTTACCACCATCACAAGGACAGCCTCTATTCCTATGAGGATCCCTCTTTCGACACCATTCTGTCCAAAAGCCACTACAAGGATTATATGGCCGGCGGATCCTTGATGCTGGACTACCAGCCGGTTTCCTGGGATGCGATTCGGCTGGCCGTCAGCTATCGGGGGGAGTCGCACCGGGAAGTGGCCGATGAGTACCTGCCTTACGAAAAATACTTTTCCTACACCGGGTCGGTCGGCCTGGAGAACGAGTTTTCCTGGGTCCGGAATCTTTCGGTGGTACTGGGCATCGGTTACGACTGGTTCGATGTCACTCAAGCCAAGAAAAACGTGACCGCGGGCAATGGCGATTTCATCCGCCAGGAGGAGATCTACGGACCCAGCGACGACAGCGTCAATCCCATGATCGGCCTCTCCTATACCTTCCCCGACAGCACCCGGCTGTTCGCTTCCGTGGCCCGCAAGAGCCGCTTCCCCACCCTCAACAACCTCTACAACGTGGTGGCCAATGGCGACCCTCGTCTGGAGTCGGAGCAGAGCGTCAACTACACCCTGGGGGCGTCGCGGGTATTCGGTTCCATGGTAAAAACGGATTTCTCCGTGTTCTGCCATGACATGGAGGATAAAATTTCCTCGGTCGGAACCGGGGCCGACAAGAGGATGGTCAATATCGGGGAGGTGCGGATGCTGGGGTATGAAATCGGCCTGGAAGTCTATCCCCTGGACAAGCTGGTTTTCAGGGCCGATTACACCTACAACCAGGCCGAGGACCGAAGCGAAGACCGCCTCAGCGACAAGGTGACCGATGTGCCGAGACACCTGGTGAACCTCTCGGCCCAGTACACCGTGCCGGTGGTGGGAACCCGCATCGATGTGAACGGCTCTTATGTCGGGGCCGTATATACCGATGTGAACCCCGGCACCGAGCATGAACTGGAAAGCTACTACCTGTGCAACGCCAAACTGACCCAGGGCTTCGGGAAATATTTCGAGGCCTATGTCGCGGCGAAAAACCTTTTCGATGAGGATTATGAATATGGCGACGGCTATCCGGCGCCGGGACGCAGCTTCTGGGGAGGGGTTGCTGTCCGGCTTTGAAATGACAGCGCGCTATTTCAAAGAATACGGCGGCAAGGCCCCGTCACCGGAACCTTGCCGCCGTCAGGTGCAGCAATCAGGCTTTAATCTTTTCGATCTTGCAGGAGCAGGCCTTGTATTCGGCCGTCTTGGTCTGCGGGTCGTAGACGTTGTTGGTCAGCCAGTTGGCGTTGGCTTCCCGGAAGTGGAAGGCCATCCAGACCATCCCCGGCGGGATCTGGTTCGTGACCTTGGCCTTGACCCGGATCGAGCCGCGGCGCGAGCTGACCTGGATGTACTCGCCATGGGCGATGCCCAGTCTTGCGGCGTCTTCCGGGGAGATGTCGGCGGTTTCTTCCGACAGCATCTTGTTGAGGCCGGCGCGCCCGGTC
>JAFGOW010000057.1 GCA_016926265.1 Deltaproteobacteria bacterium
AATGACAGCCTGTCATTCCCGAAAGTTCTTATCGGGAATCCAGTGGTTGGTTTTTTTGGATGAGCCCAGCGACGGGCATCCAGACTCTTTTGAACTTCGCTGGGAAGTTTTATGGTTGTCTCTGGATGTTTTCAAAGACATCAGCATTTTTTGCGCAGAAGGAGCGCGTATAGCGACGGGATCGGGCTTGCAGAATAAAACATGAGAAAACCCAACCTGCTGATTCCAGTTTGGTTTGTTGAATGTCCCGAATCTCGTGGCTTCTCAGAATATTTCATCACTGTCTCGAAATCATCAGCTCCCACTCGTAGATCTTGTCTTGGGCGCTGCGGGCGTCCTTGGCGTCCGGAACAAGAAGCAGGTATTTTTTCATGGAGCCAATGGCAGAGCGGAAACGGTTTTCCTGCGCTTCGAGTAAGGCCACGTTGAAATAGGCCCCTGGATATGAAAACGGGTCAATCTCAAAGGCCTTGTTATAAAACTCGATGGCGCCGAGGTAATCTTTTTGATGGCTCAATGCGTCGGCTTGAACGAAGAGTTTTCGCTGGGCCTCGGAAATGGCGGGCTTAACCGCTAAGGCGCGATAGTTCGTCGCCTGCGTTTCAAAGAGGGTGGTTTGCTCTTGCTCCTGCTTTTTGAGGTGTTCCTGGATGACAAACAAGTCATTGGCAAATCGTTGGGCGGTGGCCAGATCCCTTGGACCAAAGAGAAATGAATATCGGGTGGCGAAGTTGATTGAGTAATCATACCGACCGCCCTCACCGTAGACCACGTTCACCACGAGTTTATCGTTCAGCAGATCGCGATAAACCAGGGGGGGGTTGAACAATACCTCGATTCTGTCGTCCGAAACAGGGAAGCCGGCGATGAGTAACCTCCAGATAGTGAAAGCCTCCAGCCCGAAGGTTCTGGAGTCATAACTTACGCTGCTGATACCTCCCCTCCCCTTATACTCTTCCATCAGCTTGGTTAACTCGCCTTCATTTGCGAACTGATAAGGCTTTTTTTTCTTATCCCTTATCACCTCAACAGCCTCAGAGGTGATATCCGTAACTCTTTTTAGCATGAGCGCAAGATCGCTTTTCGCTGCTTCGACGGTCGCGATTCCAGGTTGAACCTTTGGATAATAGGTAAAACCGCTGTTTGGGCGCGGGGGAAGCGGCTCAACGCATCCGGAAACGACGGTCGCAAACAAAATAGAGATAAAGAGCGAATAGGGCTTCAGTGAACGTATCAAGACTCCTCCTTGGCCAGGCGTTGACTCAGGGGCGTTCAGGGGCATTGTTGCAGCGAAGCATAGGTAGCGTCGATGTCCCGCTGCAGGGATCGGGCCGCCTTCATGACTTCGCCATTGATCCGATTGGATTCGGCGATTTGCTGAAAGCTCAGGCACCAATCGGTGGCGTTGTAGAGTTGTTTGACGGAAAGCTCGAGCATGGCGATGATGGGCATCTGCTTCGCGACCCATTTCCCCAGCACCTTGCCCGAGGCCGCCATTTTGGAGATGTCCAGCAGTGCGTTCAGTTCAGGTGCGTCAGCGGTGAAATATTTCTGCATCCCCGGATCTCCAAGCATCCCCTTGATTTCATCGTTTGAATCCGTCAACTGATTGACAAGGCCGGACATCCCGTCCTTGATGAAAGTCTGCCAATCATTGGCGCTGTTGGCGACATCCGAAAATTTTCCGATCGAGGACAGGGCTTTCAGACGTGCGATCTTCGCCTCGATGTCTCTGATGTCGAGGCCGTTCCGAGCCATTTCGGCAGCCCGTTTCTCAAAAATTCCACGGAGACGGTCCGCGGCCAGTCCCCGGTTTTTCAGGATCTCCAGATAGATCCCGACGAAATACTCCACCCCGTCCTTAGCCGCATTGACCAGGGCGTTGCGGTTGGCGTCCTGCCAGGTGTTCAACTGATCCTGGGCGAGCAGGATGGTTTTGTGAAATTTGTTTCGCTGCTCAACGTAGCCACTCAGCCGTTGGGCCAGTTTCCGGCAGTCGGCGGTTTTGGCCGCAGGCTGCTTTCCTTTGGTTTTTTGGGTCTGTAGGGTCGCCGCCGCGAGCTTTTCTCCATCGGTTTTCAGGTTCTCGGCAACGAAGGTTATTGCCTTGCGCAAGTCGACAACTTTTGGGTTGTTTTCCGGTTTGACCAGCAGTTGGATGGCTTCGGTCGGCATGGTGTCGCCAAAGAAGGCAGTCGCACCACCCGTTGGTGCCGGCGGCGGGAGCATCTTGTAGCCGGCCGGGGTATCGAAGGGTTGTCTCGCATTGCCGGCGAGGCCTTCCTGGTCGCCATCGAGAATCTTGAACGACAGCGAGGTATTCGACAGCGCCTTGTAATCAACCGCCGCGGCCCCCTCCAATTGTTTGTACGACGACATCATCCGCTCGAATGCCGCCTGTTCCTCAGCCTCCCGAGCTTTTTTTTGCGCGAGATACTGCGCCGCCAGTTCCGCAGCTTTTTGTTGTTCGGCAAGAGAGTCCCGTTGACTTGACGCCGGGGGCGCGAAAATGGCCGTCACCAGGCTCTCAACGACAGTGGTGGCGATCATGGCCTTCATTCCGGCCGCAGCAGAAACGCCCTTGCCACCTCGGCAAAGCAGTTGACCGCCGGAACAGTAACAGTCGTACCCCTGAAGGGCCAACGCCCGTACCGAGCCGCCGCAATCCATTTCAATGCCTGCAACCGCCTTTGTGGGAGAAGGCAACATTGTCAGGGCGAGAGCGCCCAGCGCGAACAAACTTCCGATGCGATTTCCAGCCCTTGGCCCGGCTGACCTCATGATGCATCACCTTTCCAGCGTCGTTGAAAACCTTGTCCGTTTCCCGCCGGTTGAAGCTAGTCAGGTTTGATGACGAGTTCCCACTCGTAGATCTTGTCCTGGGCGCTACGGGCATCCTTGGCGTCTGGCTCGAGCAGCAAATAGTGCTTCATATAGAAGACCGCCATGACGAAATCGTTTTCCTGGGCGTGGAGGAGTGCCAGATTGTAGTAGGCTGCGGGATAGGATATGGAATCGAGTTCAATGGCTTTGAGATACCTCTCGATAGCCTTTTTATAGTTCTTCTGCTGGCTGAAAGCGTTGGCCTGGACGATGGACTTTCTCTGATCTTCGGACATCACCGGTTTTGTGCTGAGCGCGCGATATTTGGCCGCCGTCGCCGTGAAGGCCGCAAGTTGCCCGGCTCTCGCCTCTTCCCGCTTTTCCTCCTGGTCTTGAATAAAAAGGAGCGCGTCGGCGACTTTGTTGGCGATTTTTCCGTCTCTGAATTTCAGCGTAACCAAACCGGGGAAGTGAATTTGGTAACGCCGGTTGCCGCCCCCTTCCCTGCGGAATTCAACAACAATTCTGGATTTGGAAAGGCGGTGGTTGGGTAAGGTGACGATCCCGGTTTTTTCCGGTGTGATCGGTTGTGTCGTCCACTTGATCTCGATTTTGTCATCACGCACGATGGTGTTTAAGGCCCTCAGTGGATAGGGAGGAAAATCGTCCGGGTCCAGATCAATGTGGGTGAGATGGGAGGCTATTTCATTTTTCGCGGAATCGAGCGTTTGCCCGGGACGCAGCATGGGCGAGTAAACGACGTCGAAGCCTGGCCGTATGCTTTCAAGGGTGGCATGGCTGACCGTGTCTGAATGAGAAGGCGCTCCCGCGCATCCTGCCGCGATTGTTGCGAAGACGAGAGCGCTGAGTAACCTGGAGAGCGTTTTGACGAACGACATGGCGTCTCCTCACAGTCGATGGCGAAAAATGAGTCGAAGGCTTTGATCCCAATTCCCCTGCCAGGATCTCCCACCTCCTTCGTTCGGGACTACACCTTTTTCATCGCCCAGCCTTCTTTAAAATCTTGGCACCCAAAACCGCCGACGACGAAAAAAGGGTTAGCTGAAATCAGCTAACCCCTTGTTTTTTATGGTGGAGCTAGGCGGGATCGAACCGCCGGCCTCTTGAATGCCATTCAAGCGCTCTCCCAGCTGAGCTATAGCCCCTTTGCAGAAGACAGTTTATAGCAAACCGCCGCCGCCGCTGTCAATTGTTTTTTGGCCAGGGCTCAGCCCCGGCATTTTTCCTCGAACTCCCCGGGATTGGGGCCGGTGACGGTGGGGTTCTCCGGGTAGGAGGTCCATTCCGTGAATGAGCCCTCGTAGATCTTGACGTGGGGATAGCCGAGATAGTACTTCAGGAGCAGGAACTGGTTGGTCGCCTCGCGCCCGGTGCCGCAGGAGCAGATGATGAAGCGGTGCGGCTGGACCTCCTTCTTCTCCAGGATGTCGAGAATCTCGTTCTTGGGCTTGAGCAGGGCCGGGTTGGCGTCGGACATCAGAATCCGCCACGGGACGTTGACGGCGCCGGGGATGTGGCCCGGCTTGATCCACGGCCCCTGCCCCTGGTAGATCTCGGGAGGCCGGGCGTCGATGACGAAGGTTTCCCGTTTCTCCCGCAGAGTGCGGAATTCGGCGTAGTCGATGAAGAAATCCCGCTGCACTTCGATGCTGAAATCCGACTCCTCGATCCGGGGAAACTCCTGGGAGAGGGGGCGTTTTTCCGCCTTCCACTGGTCGAGGCCGCCGTCCAGCACGTAAACATCCTTGTGGCCGAAACGGAGCAGGGAATAGGCCACCATGGTCTGGGACAGACCGTCCCCCCACCCCTTGTTGGCCCCTTTCCCGGTGTAGACCACCACCGGCACGTCGGCCCTGACGCCGATGCGGCGGAACAACGCCTGGACCGCCTCCGGGGGGATATACTGGCCCGGCAGGCCGCGCAGCGGGATTCGCAGCAGCCCCTCATCAAACTGGACGGCGCCGGGAATATGCTCCTGAAGGTAGTCGTGGATGTTGGGCTGAGCGTCGATGATGAGCAGTTTGGGATCCTTGAGATGTTTCTGCAGCCACTCCGTGGAGACCAGCTTGACCGGCCCCTTGCCATACAGAACGTCCGTCGTCATGTGCAGCTTCCTCCTCTATCCGTTGATGGGTGGTTCCAAAGTCACAAAATGCTTCCGGTTGGCCACCGGATCTCCGATTCTTGTCTTTCAGAATAATAACTATACCAGGGATATCAAGGCGCCCCGCCCGCCGGGCCGGATTTCGGCCCTTTTTTTCTTTCCAAAGCCGACGCCGATGGTAAAATTCGCTTGGTTGCAAATGAGGGCTTCATTTCTTGAGGGAGTCACGGGGTGACGACACTGCCCGGAATCTGGCGATTTTACCGGGACGGATTCCGTTCCATGACGTTGGGAAAAACCCTGTGGACGGTGATTCTGATCAAGATCATCGTGCTGCTGGGGGTGCTCAAGCTCTTTTTCTTCCCCGACCTGCTGAAAACCCGCTTTGACAACGATAGCGACCGCGGCGCCTTCGTGCTCCGACATCTGATGGAGAGCCAGCCGCCCGCCAGGAGCCAACCATGATGGAAGCCTTCGATCCGGCCGCGGTCGGCTGGGCCCGTGCCCAATTCGCCCTCACCGCGATGTACCACTGGATGTTCGTCCCCCTGACACTGGGCCTCTCCTGCCTGCTGGCCTTTTTCGAAACCTTTTACTTCCGAACCGGCAACCCCGAGTGGAAGCGGATCACCCGCTTCTGGATGCGGCTCTTTGCCGTCAACTTCGCCATCGGCATCGCCACCGGATTGATTCTCGAATTCCAGTTCGGCACCAACTGGTCCCACTACTCCTGGATGGTAGGGGACATCTTCGGCGCCCCGCTGGCCATCGAGGTGCTGTTCGCCTTCTTTCTCGAGGCCACCTTCTTCGCGGTGATGTTCTTCGGCTGGGAGCGGGTCTCCCCCCGCTTCCACCTTTTTTCGACCTGGATGGTGGCGATCGGCTCCAGCCTTTCGGCGCTCTGGATTCTGGTCGCCAACGCCTGGATGCAGCACCCCGTCGGCATGACCTTCAACCCCGATCTGGCCCGCTTCGAGATGCAGGATATCGGAGCGCTCATCACCTCGCCGGCGGCCGTCACCCACTTCCTCCATGCCACCAGTTCCAGCTTCGTTCTCTCCGCGCTCTTCGTGCTCAGCGTCTGCTCCTGGTATCTGCTCAAGGGACGCCACCCCCGCTTGGCCGTCCGGAGCATTCTGGTCGCTTCCGTTTTCGGCCTGCTCTCCTCTTTGCTGGTAATTCTGTCGGGGGATCAGGCCGCTTACGACGCGGCCCGCTTCCAGCCGATGAAGCTGGCCGCCATGGAAGGGCTCTACCAAGGGGAGCAGCCGGCCGGCCTGGTGGTGTTCGGCCTCCTCAATCCGGACAAGCAGCCGGGGGACGACCGGCCGACCTTCCGCCATCCGCTCCACCTTCCCTTCCTGCTGTCGTTGCTCGCCAACCACCGCCTCGATTCCTTCGTCCCCGGCATCGACGACCTGCTCTACGGCAATCCCGAGCAGGGGATCGAGGGGGTGGCGGAGAAGATGGCGCGCGGCCGGGAGGCGTTGGCGTTTCTCTCCCGCTACCGCCAGGCCCGCCAGCACGGGGATGCCGAAGCGGCGGCCCTGAATCTGGAAGCTTTCCGCCAGATCGAAGACCGGCTCGGCTTCGCCTATCTCAACCACCCCGAGGAGGCCGTCCCCCACGTGCCGACCCTCTTTTACGGTTTCCACGTCATGGTGGCGCTCGGCTTTCTCTTTCCGCTGATCTTTCTTCTCTATCTCGCCCTGGCCTATCGGGGGCGGCTCTCCCGCCACCGCTGGCTGCTGCGGTTCGGCCTGCTGCTGGTGCCCCTCGGCTTTGCCGCTTCCCAGCTCGGCTGGGTGGTGACCGAGATGGGGCGGCAACCCTGGGCGATCCAGAACATCCTGCCGGTTCATGTCGCCCAATCGAGCCTGGCCGCCACCACCGTTCAGTCGACCTTTTTCATCTTCCTGGCACTGCTGACCCTGCTGTTTATCGCCGAACTCCGCATCATGCTGAACCAGATCCGGATCGGACCGGAGGAGGAAAAACGATGACCCTGGATCATTTTCAATTGCAGCAGCTCTGGTGGGTGCTCCTTTCTCTGGTGGGAGCGCTGCTGCTGGCCATGACCTTCGTCCAGGGGGGCCAGACCCTGCTCTGGACGACAACCCGCGGCGAGCAGGAGCGGACCCTGGTCGTCAACGCCCTGGGCCGCAAATGGGAGCTGACCTTCACCCTGCTGGTGCTGTTCGGAGGCGCCTTCTTCGCCGCTTTTCCGCGCTTCTACGCCGTCAGTTTCGGCGGCGCCTACTGGCTCTGGATGCTGATTCTGATCACCTTCGTGTTGCAGGGGGTGAGTTTCGAGTTCCGGAACAAGGCGGGGAATCTGTTCGGCCCCCGCGGCTACGAGGGGTTTCTGTTCCTCAACGGCAGCCTCGGGCTGCTGGCCCTCGGCGCCGCCGTCGGCACCCTGTTCACCGGGGGGAGTTTCGTTATCGACGGTTCCGGCCGCATGAGCTGGGGAACCCCGCTGCACGGCCTGGAGGCGCTGCTGACGCCGTACAACGTGATCCTGGGGCTGGCGCTGGTTTTGACGGCAAGGGTGCTCGGCGCCCTCTATCTGATCCAGGCCATCGAGGCGCCGAACCTGACGGAAAGGCTCCGGGAGAGCGCCTGGAAAAACCTGCTGGCGGCGCTGCCGCTGATCCTGTTTCTGCTGCTGCGCTGGCACGGCATGACCGGCTACGGCTATGCCGCGGACGGCGCCATCGTGGCGGTGGCGGGAAAATATCTGGACAACCTGATTGCCTTGGGTCTGTTCGGGATCGGTTTTGCCGCCATCGGCCTGGCCCTGCTCGCCGGAGGGACCGGCATGGCCCGCTTCACCCCGGTACGGGGGGGGGTCTGGCTCGCCGCTGCCGGCGCCCTTCTGTTCGGCCTGGCCCTGTTTCTGGTTTGCGGGCTCAACGAAACCGCCTTCTACCCCTCGCTCCTCGACCCCGCCGCCAGCCTGACCATCCGCAATGCCTCCAGCAGCCGCTACACCCTGGCGGTGATGGCCTGGGCGGCGCTCTCCGTCCCTCTGATCCTTGGCTACGTCGCCTATGTCTGGCGCCTGATGGGGGCCAGACCCCTCGTGGCCGACGAGGTGAAAAACGACCCCCATCACTCTTACTGAAAAGGGATGCCGATGTTTTCGCTCTGGATTGCGCTGTGGCTGGTTCTGATCCTCGCTTCCTTCAAAGGAGCGGAGGTTCTGCTGAGGAAATCGGGCCTTTATTAAGCCTGCCGCGCCAAAAAAAGAAAGGGGCCGAAAGCCCCTTTCCCCATGACGTTATTTTGAAGCAACCAACCGCTTCGGTTCAGACCTGAACCACCTCTTTCACCCCCGGAATCTTGGCTTTGAGGGTTTTTTCGATCCCCATCTTGAGGGTCATGGTGGCCATGGGGCAGGAACCGCAGGCCCCTTTCAGCTTCACCTTGACGGTGCCGTCCTCTTCCACGGAGACCAGTTCCACATCACCACCGTCGGCCTGCAGGTGGGGACGAATCATATTCAATACCTCTTCAACCTTGTCGCGCATAATTTTTACCTCCTGAATTTTGATCCATTATAGGTCAGCGCCCCGAAAAAAGTCCATGCGCCGACGAGGCCTGTCCCCTCAGCAATCGACCAGCTCCCGCAACTCCTTGCCGGTTTTGAAAAAAGGGACCTTCTTGTCGGGGATGCTGACCGCCTCCCCGGTTTTGGGGTTCCGCGCCTGGCGGGCATCCCGACCGCGGATGCTGAAGGAACCGAAACCACGGATTTCCACCCGCTCGCCTTGGACAAGGGCGTCCCGGATGGTGTCGAAGACGCAGTTGACGATCAGCTCCGCCTCTTTCTTGTTCAGGGTTCCGGTCTGTTCCGCGAGGTATTCACTGAGTTCGCTTTTGGTCATGATGCCGACTGTCTCCTTTTCTCAGAATCCATTCCAGATAAAGTTCAAACCGACCTCTTGTTCGGAAAAAATCTTCCGGAGCCGGGTCTGCCCCTCCCCCAGGAAAAAATCCCACCAGGAGATGGTCTCCTTGGGGGGATAGACCAGCTTCGGCTTGCCCACGATCCCCGCCAGCCGGGCGGCATGGTCGATGGCATCCTGAAGGTTGCCGAGTTCGTCAATGAGTCCTTCCCGGAGTGCCTGCTCCCCCGAAAAAATCCTGCCGTCGGCCAGCGCCCGCACCTGCTCTTCCGACAGGGGACGGTTCTCGGCCACGGCCCGCACGAACTGGGAATGGACGTTTTCGATAAACTCCTGGAGCAGTTTCTTCTCGTCGGGGCGCAGGGTCCGGGTCGGGGAGCCCATGTCCTTGTGCTCGCCGCTCTTGATGATCTGGACCTTGAAACCGATCTTGCCGAACAGCTCCTCCAGGTTGACGAACTCCAGCAGCACCCCGATGCTGCCGGTGATGGTGCCGGGATTGGCGAAGATGCGCTGCCCCGGAACCGCTACGTAATAGCCGCCCGAAGCCGCCACCGACCCCATGGAAACCACCAGCGGCTTGACGGCGGCGGCCTTTTTGAGCTCCTGGTAGATCTCCTGGGAAGCCCCCACGCCGCCGCCGGGGGAGTCGACCCGGAGCACGATCGCCTTGACGGAGGGGTCGTCCCGGAAAGCGATCAGATCCTCGTTGACCTTTTTGGAGGAGCCGATGACGCCCCGCAGTTCGAGAACCGCCACCTTCTCCTTTCTGGAAAAAGCGACGCCGCTCTTCCCTCCCATCGGGAGCAGGAATACCAGCGCCACAAAAAAAAGAAAGATGGCTCCAAAAACGCCGAGGGCCATCAAAAAAGGTCTTTTCCCCATAGTCTGCGATTTTTCGGGCCGGCCCCCGTCGCCTGGGAACCGGCCCGAAAGGTTTTAAAAATCAGGAAAATTCGTTACTCGTCCTGTTCCTTGCTGGCTTTTTCCATGGCGCCCTGAAGCAGCACTCCGAGGTTGGAGGTGGCGCTGTTCTGGGAGCCAAGGTAGGATTCCACATTGGCTTTTTCCTTGCGATCCTCCAACTGCTTGATGGAGAGGGCGATCTTGCGTTCGCCGGTATCGACATTGAGCACCACCGCTTCCAGCTCCTTGCCGACCTCGGTGAAACCTTTGGGCGAATCGAGCTTCTCCTTGCTGATCTCGGAGACATGGATGAGCCCTTCGATCCCCTCCTCGATCTCGAGGAAGATGCCGAAATCGGTGACCGAGGTCACCTTGCCGCGCAGCACCGTTCCCGGACGGTAGCGGGTCGGGATGGTACTCCAGGGATCGGGGGTGAGGTGCTTGATGCTGAGGGAAAAGCGCTCGTTTTCCCGGTCGATGTTGAGAACCACCGCCTTGACGGTATCCCCTTTTTTGACCAGTTCCGAAGGATGCTTGACCCGTTTGGTCCAGGAGATGTCGGAGATATGGACCAGACCGTCGATCCCCTCTTCGACGCCCACAAAAAGGCCGAAATCGGTGATGTTCTTGACCTGGCCTTCGATGATGGTGCCGGGCGGGAACTTCTCGCCGATAACAT
>JAFGOW010000002.1 GCA_016926265.1 Deltaproteobacteria bacterium
GACCATCACCGCCCGCAAAAACCCGCCGGAGTTTCGCCGTGTGCTGCGCCCGGAGGGATGGCTGATTGCCGTGGTTTCGGCCGAGGACGATCTGGCCGAGTTGCGCCGGGCGGTTCTGGGGGAAGCCTTTTCGCGGGATCGTGCCGGGAGTACGGCGGACCTTTTCCAAGATCTGTTTTGCCTGGAAAAGGAATATTCAGCTCGAACCCGTTTGTATCTGGAAAAAACCCAGTTGGCCGATCTGCTGGCCTCCAGCTATCGGGGGGCACGCTACCGGGCGCGGGAGAAACTGGCGCGGATCGAGGGGTTGGACGTCACCTTGAGCTACCGGCTGTTGTGCTTCCGCCCTACGGACAAGGAAGATCCTGGGTAGCCTTTCAGCCGGTTGCGCGGTCGGTGCCGAGGATGGAATCCTTGCGTCGGAGCAGATCAGGGGCGGCCAGCATCTTTTCCGTGACCGCGACGCCGAGCCGCTCCATCGTCATGGACAGCCGCTCCCCTGGGAGCCCCTGCTCCTTGAAGAGCAGGATGGTTTTTTCGATGATGTCGAGGGCCTCCTCTTTCGAAAATATCGCATAGGGCTGGAATCGGCAGGAGGGATCCCTCAGCGGCGAGCCGATGCGGATCTGCTTCCCCCAGCGGCCGCCGAGGGTGATCTTGTAGCCGGTCTCGCCTTCGGGGATGGCGTTGAGAAGGCATTTGCCGATGCAGAGCCCGCAGTTGTTGCAGCGCTCCCAATCGATCTCCATGATCCCCTCTTTCATGGCGCAGGCCCCCATCGGGCAAGCGGCGATCACCGGGCAATGGGGGCAGCCTTGGCACAGCGCCCGGTCGTACCGTGGCACCCGCTGGCCGATGACCCCGATATCGTTGAGTTCCGGCTTGACGCAGTTGTTGGGGCAGCCGCCCACGGCGATCTTGAATTTGTGGGGAAGGACGACCTGCCGGTAGCCTTCGTAAAAACGTTGATGGATTTCCGAGGCCAGTTCCTGGGTGTCGATGTTGCCGTAAATACAGACGGTCCCTTTGCAGGCCACCACCGGACGCACCTTGGGGCCGGTACCGCCGGCCTCCATTCCTTCCTGGGCGATGTGGGCCTGAAAGGGAGGGATGTTTTCAAACGGAATGCCGGGGACTTCGATAGTCATGCGAGAAGTGAAGGAAACGGTGCCGTTGCCGAACTTTTCCGCGGCCTCGCTCAGGTTTTTCACCTGGCGGGCGTTGAGGACGCCGTTGCCGGTAATGATCCGGGCGGAGAAATGGATCTGGTCCCGATTGGAAAGAAAGCCCTGCCCCTTGACCTGTTTTCGTTGTTCCGCTGAAATGTTCATGTAGCTCGTCTCCGGTTTTTGTTCCGTTAAGGTTCCCCTTCCTTTGGGTGCATCGCATCCGTTTTCTGGGCGGCAAGAAGGGGACTCAGTGTAGCAGCATCCCCCTCTTTCGGTAAAGAAGCGAGATTCCCTCCCCTTCACTTTTGCCCGCCGCATTCTTTCCCGTTCCGGATTTCTGTCTCCCCCGCCTGGCGCCTTTTTCCGAGGGCCTGAGCCAACGTCGCCAGATCGCCGGCCAACCGGGTGAGGCCGACGAAGACGACGAAAAACTCCAACCGCCCCAGAATCATTCCCGCTGTCTGTGTCCAGAGCAGACCGTCGGGAGCCGGGGACGTGGTGATCCCCGCCGACAGCCCCACGGTGCCGAGGGCGCTGGCGAATTCGAAGAGGCTTTCCCGAAAGGGGTGGCCGTAGCCGGTCAGGATGCCGGCGCCGGCGGCCAGGGTGGCCAGGTAGAGAAAGGCATAGGACGCGATCTGGCGGAGATCGGCGTCGGAGAGAAAGCGGCGCGACTCCCCGGCCCAGACGTCCGGAGCGGTGACGGCGGTTTGAGGGAGCAGGGCACGCCGGAACTCCCACAGCAGGCCGCGGTAGAGAGCGTAGACCCGGTATTGTTTGAGACCCCCGGCCGTGGAGCCGGTGGCGCCGCCGATCACCATGAGGATGATCAGCACCAGCCAGCCGAGGCCGCTCCAGGGGCCGTAGGAGGTTGTGGTGAAGCCGGTGGTGGAGAGGGCCGAAACACTCTCGAACAGCGCCACCCGCAGTTGGTCGCCGAGATTCGGATAGAGACCCGTAGTCACTCCGAAGAAGAGGATTATGAAAGCCGCCGGGATCAGCAGCGTCGCCAACCGGATCTCGCCGTTTTTCCTCACCACGTCGAATTTGCCGCGCAGCAGGGTATAGGCGGTGATGAAGTTCATCATCCCCAACAGCATCAGCACCATGACGACCCCTTCCAGGAGCGGGCTGTCCCAATAGCCAATGGATCCGGTACGGGTGGAGAAGCCGCCGGTGGAGAGGGCAGTACAGGCGTGGTTGAGGGCGTCGAAGGCGTCCATCCCGGCCAGGCGCAGTGCCCCCCAGCCGAGAATGACATAGCCGCCGTAGATGCTCACCACCAGCTTGGCGGAGCGGCGCACGTTGGGAAGCAACTGTTCTCCGCGCCCTTCGGCGGCGCTCAGCCCGGTGCCGGAGGGTCCGGCCAGGGCGCTCAGCATGATCACGGCCAGTCCGGCGCCGCCGGCCAGCTGCAGGAGGCTGCGGAGCAGCAGCAGCAGGCGCGGGGCGGATGCCACGTCGATCACCGTCAGTCCGGTGGTGGTCCAGCCGCTGGCCGATTCGAAAAAGGCGCGGGTGAAATCGAGGCCGCCGACCCACATGAAGGGGAGCGCTCCCGTCAGCAGGGCGGCGTTCCAGGCCAGCACCACGATGATCGCCCCTTCCTGGTAGGAGAGGCTTTCGCCGCCCCGCGGCAGAAACAGCCCCCACAGCAGGGAGCCGCAGGCGGCCAGCCCCAGGCCCGGCGCCGCCAGGCCCCAGGCCAGTGAAAGCTCCTCGGGGAAAGCCGCCAAGGCCAGGCACGGGGCCAGCAGCAGCACGCCGGTCAGGACGTTGATGAGCCCGACGTAGCCGAGCAGAATCCGGTAGCGGCTGGCCAGGAAGCGGGCGTAACGGTCCCGGATCATGGGTTTTCTTCCCCGCTCAACAGTTCCAGCACCCGCTCATAGCAGCCCGGCTGGCTGACGAGGATCAGGCGGTCCCCCTCCAGCAGAGGCGTGTTCCCTTTGGGGATGATGACCATCCCCTCGCGGATGATGCCGCCGAGTAGGGCGCCGTCGGGGAATTCGAGCTCCTGGAGCGTCCGCCCCAGAACCGGGGCGTCGTGGCGCAGGGCGACCTCCGAGACGGTGACCTTTCCCTCGGCGACCGGGATGAGGCTGGAGATTTCTTCGAAGCCGGCCCGCTCCTCGATGATGCCGGCGAGGATCTGGGTGGCGGAGAAGGGGATCGTGACACCCAGTTTGCGGAAGATCTCCTCGTTTTGCGGGTCGTTGACCAGTCCGATGGTGCGCGGCACCTTAAACAGGCGGCGGGCGATCTGGCAGACCGCGAGGTTGTCCTGATCCTTGGCGGTCAGCGCCAGCACCGCTTCGGCGCGGCGTGCCCCGGCCGCCTCCAGCAGGCGCGGGTCGCTGCCGTCGCCGTGCAGAACGGTGGCCTTGAGGCGCCGCGACAGGAACCGCGCCTCCCCGTCGTCGGCGGTAATGACGGTGACCCGGTAGCGCCGGCCGACGAACTGGCGGGCGAGGAAGTAAACGATCTTGCCGCTGCCGACCACGATCACCCGCATCGACGGTCATCCTTTCCCCGGTTTGCGGAGGGCGGCCAGGAAGGCGTTGGCCGTTAGCCGGGTGGGGCTGATGGTTTCGAGCCCGAATTCCCGGTAGAGTCTTTCCCGCTGCGGATCGACGATGCGGACCAGGACTTTGGGGATCTGAAAGATCTCGCGGGCCACCTGGGCGGCCATCAGATTGACGTTGTCGTCCTTGGTGACCGCCAGCAGGCAGTCGGCCTTCTCCACCTTGGCCGCGCGCAGCACCTCCATCTCGACGGCGTCTCCGACGATGCGGAAACCGCTGAACTCGGGTGACAGGAGTTCGAAGGCCGCTTCCTCACGGTCGATGACCACGACGCTGCCGCCGGCCCGGCTCAGCAGATCGGCCAGCAGCGAACCGACACGGCCGCAGCCGACGACCACCGTGTAATCGGGCCAGACAGTTTCGATAGTTTCCAAAGCGGCCCCCAATCATGGAATATTGCTGCTACTGATTAAAATATAACCATTGCGGAAGGGGAATGGGTGAAAGCTGAGGGATTTTTCGAGGAGAGGGTGAAACGGAGTGACTGATTGCTGGCAGGTGCTGCGATAAAGCCGATATTTCCTTTGTCGTTTGGTCCGCCAGCCGTATCCCGCCGCCCGTGTCACGGGTAATGGGATACGGCTGGCTGCAAGGGTTTCAAACCCTTGAATCATCGCGGCGGTTTATTTTTTAAGAAGTTCATTGATATCATTTGTTTTGCCGATAAGAATAAGCATGTCGCTGTCTTTAATGACATAGTTTGGTGGTGGGACTACCATAAAATGATCGGAAATCACGTCTTTGACGGCAATGACCGTCACCTGATACTTTCTTCTGAGTTCCAGATCAATAAGATTTTTTCCGATAAAATGAGATGGGGAGCCGATCTCTGAAATTGCATATTCTTCCGCCAGCGGAATTTGATCCAAGATGTTTGGATTGGCAAGGCTGCGAGCAACTTTAGTCGCCATATCTTTTTCAGGAAAAATCACGTCGGTCGCTCCGACTTTTTCGAGTATTCGGCCATGATCCTCGCTGATTGCTTTTACAAGGATTCGCGGCACCTTCAATTCTTTAAGGTACAATGCAATAAGTGTCGCTAAGTGTGAATGTTCTCCGGTGGATACAACGACCGCATCCATTTCTCCAATACCCTGTGCTCGGAGAAATTCCTTATTGGCCGCATCCCCCAGAACGGCAAAAGAACAAAAATCCTGGACTCTCTGAATTTTTTCCTTGTCCCTGTCGATAGCGACGACTTCCAGGCCTTCGTTGTAAAGCGTGCTGACAACGTGGAAGCCGAAATTCCCCAGTCCGATGACGCAGAAACGTTTTTTCATGAACTCCTCTCTTTATCCGATCATCACGTTTTCTTCCGAATAGTGAACCGAAATGCCGCGCTTGCGATGGGCGATGGCGAAGGCGACCGTCAACAGTCCAACCCTGCCGACGAACATGAGAAGGATGACGATCAATTTTCCCGGCGCCTTCAGTTCGGCCGTTGTCCCCAGGGATAGTCCCACCGTTCCAAAGGCGGAAAAGGCTTCAAAGGTGATGGCCAGAAAGCCGTTGGCGTGCTCCCCGACGAGTTGGGGACCCTGCACGATCAAAAGGCCGAAAAGGGCCGTTCCGATAAAGATGATCGCCAACAGCACTAGGGCCAGGGCCTTGGTGGTCGCCTCCTCCGGCACGGTGCGCCGGAACAGATTGGTCTGATCGCTCCCATTGAGCCGGTTATAGAGAATCCCGAAGAAAAGGGCCAGGCTCGTCGTTTTGACGCCGCCGCCGGCCGATCCGGGCGAAGCGCCGATAAACATGAGCATCATCATAAGGCAAAGTGTCGGTGGACTGAAGGTCGTCAGATCGATGGTGTTGAAACCCGCGGTCCGGGCCGTCACCGATTGGAACAAAGCGACCCAGAGGCTCCCCAGGCGGCTTTTTCCGGCCAAGGCGCCATCGGCTTCCAGCCCATAGATCATCACCGCGCCGAAAACGATCAGGAAAACGGTTGTCAGGAGGACCAGGCGGCTGTGCAGGGAGAACTTCGGCCGCCGCGGGCCGCGGGCCGCGACCCATCCGATGGTCTCCCGGATAACCAGGAAGCCGATTCCTCCCAGGATGATCAAAGACATCACGGTCAGATTGACAAGGGGGTTGTCCCAGTATGTTTCGAGGCTTTTGCCGAAGAGGGAAAAACCGGCGTTGCAAAACGCCGAGACGGAGTGAAAAAACGCCACGTAGATTCCCTGCCCCCATCCGAACTCGGGGACAAAAGAAAAAGAGAGCAGGACCGCCCCCCCCGCCTCGATCAGAAGGGTGAGGGC
>JAFGOW010000058.1 GCA_016926265.1 Deltaproteobacteria bacterium
ATGATCATCGGGGCCATACCGGGGTTGACCAGTACCATGGCGATTGCCCTTCTGGTGCCAGTCACCTTCGGCATGAGCCCGGCGCACGGCCTGGCGATGCTCATGGGAGTCTACTGCGGCGCCATCTCGGGAGGACTGGTTTCCGCATGTCTCCTGAATATCCCCGGAACTCCGTCATCGGCGGCCACATGCCTGGATGGTTTTCCCATGGCCCGCCGGGGAGAAGCGGTGCGCGCGTTGGGGCTCGCGGTTTATTCCTCCTTTCTGGGAGGCTTTTTGAGCGGTCTGGCGCTCATCGTTATCGCACCGACGCTGGCCCGATTCGCTCTCAAATTCGGCCCCTGGGAATTTTTCGCCCTGATCATTTTCACCTTCAGCTGTATCAGCTCCCTGTCCCGGGGTTCGGAGGTTAAAGCCTTCCTGGCCGCGGCGCTCGGCCTGGCTCTCTCCTTAGTCGGTACCGACCCGGTGGATTCCATCGTTCGATTCACGTTCGGCGTCGAAGACTTTGAAGCCGGCTTTGCTCCTTTGCCGGCCTTGATCGGCGTCTTTGCGATTCCCCAGCTGCTCAAAGAAGTGGATGCGATCGGAGTGAAGGCCGAGACGATCCGGGTTCGTTTCAATCTGCGCCAGTTCATGGCCACCCTGCGCGAAGTCTTGGGCAATAAAATCAATTTGCTGCGGTCCTACGTTATCGGGGTGGCGATCGGAATCCTCCCCGGGGTAGGTCCGGGGCTCTCCAACGTTGTGGCCTACGCCCAGGCGAAAAACGCCTCCCGCCGCGGCGATGAGTTCGGCACCGGCGTTCCCGAAGCCATCATCGCCCCCGAAACGGCCAATAACGCTTCGATGGGCGGGGCGCTGATTCCGCTCCTGACGCTGGGAATTCCGGGGGATGCTTCGACGCTGATGATGCTGGGAACTTTTATGCTCCACAATATTCAGCCCGGCCCCCTTCTCTTCCGCACCAACGGCGACCTGGTCTACGCCATCTTCATCTCCTATTTTCTGGCCTTCGCCTTCATGCTGTTTTTCTACCATTTCTTCATCCGTCTGATCATAAAAGTCATCGTCGTCCCGCAGCAAATCATGGTCCCTGTTCTGCTGGTCCTCTGCACCATCGGCTCTTATGCATTGAACAACAGAATCTTTGACGTCTATTGCTTCCTGGGGTTCGGGCTTCTGGGCTATTTCCTGGATCACCTGAAATTTCCGGTCCTCCCCGTCATCCTCGGCTTGATTCTGGGACACATGGCCGAGGAACAGCTGCGGCTGGCGATCACCCTGAGCAAGGGGAGCTATTGGCCTTTTTTCACCCGCCCGATCTCCCTGGTGTTGATCGTCATCTCGGTGGCCTCTCTCTTGTTACCCTATTACCTGCGATATCGCAAAAGACAGAAAGCAGGATGAACGGAAGGTTGTTGAGAGGTTTCCCGGCAGGCCTCCTCGGCCGCGGAACCACTGGAAGAATATCGGGGTCACCATGAAGACACGACGGGAATTGCCCGAACCCTCTGCAGGACAAACCCCGATCCTTTTGCGGATCCGGAAGCTCCTCGCGCAGACCAGCAAGCGACAGCATCGGGTGGCGACCTTTTTTTTGGAAAATTTCGAGAATGCTGTCTTTATGTCCATTCCCCAGCTGGCCGAAGCCGCCGGGGTGAGCACTTCGACCATTGCCCGTTTTCCGCAGCTCCTGGGATATGGAAATTTCCCCTCCTTCCAGAAGGATCTGCAGCAGGAGGTAAAGCAGCAATTGCGGCCTCCTTACCGGCTGGCCCGAAACCAGTCCCGCGGTCTGGGAAAGATCGAGAAGAGAGCCCGCCGGTACTGCGAACAACATATTTACGACCTGCAGAAGACCTACGAAGGAGTAAAATCCGAGGATTTCGAACGGGCGATCAACCTGATCATCCGGAGTCGATGGGTCTGGGTGGTTGGCATGCGCGGATCCCATGCCCTGGCCCACGACTTTAATTTCAAACTCCGGCAAATTCTACGAAAAAGCAGCCTGATCAGCCTGGGATCGGGAGATTACCTCGACTCGCTCGTCATGCTCCGTCCGGAGGATCTCGTGGTGGGGTTCAGTTTTTCGCGCTTCACCCGATCCACGGTGGATCTGGTTCGGGCGGGAAAGGAACGCGGGGCGAAAACCCTGACCTTCAGCGATCGCCTGGTCTCCCCCTTGACTCCCTATAGCGATGTAAATTTCGTCATTCACGTCAAAGGCCTCACTTTCACGAACGCTTACGTGGGGGCCTTCAGCTTGATCAATTGCCTTTTGGGGGAGGTGTCCACCCGGACCAAAAGGCTTTCCGTCCGGAATCTTCAAGATTTGGACGCTCAGCTGTTGAAGGGGAATATTTTCTATTTTGGTTGACCCCGGCGGTTCTCTTCAAGTCTGCTCGAAGGGTTCCACGACAAAGGGAACCAGAGACATGGAAAGTGGGGGCGGACTTTCCAAGGCAAAGAAACAGGGGGAAAAATGGCTATCCATTTGATGGATTCGACGGTATTCAGCGATTCGGTGGGAAC
>JAFGOW010000059.1 GCA_016926265.1 Deltaproteobacteria bacterium
AAAACCACCACCTGCGGCAAGCTGGCGCTGCGGCTCCGCAAGGAGCGGCGCAATCCGCTGCTGGTGCCGGCCGACATCTACCGTCCGGCGGCGATGCAGCAGCTCAAAACGGTCGGCAAACAGCTCGGCATCGAGGTCTTCAACCCGTCCAAGATCAACAATCCGGTGGAGATCTGCAAGGATGCGGCGGCTTTCGGCGAACTCAACGGCTTCGACACCCTGATTCTCGACACCGCCGGTCGGCTCCACATCGACGACATTCTGATGAGCGAGCTGGTCCGCGTCAAGGAGGCGCTCTCCCCGAAGGAGATACTCTTCGTCGCCGACGCCATGACCGGCCAGGACGCCGTCAACGTCGCCAAGGCCTTCGACGAACGTCTCAGCATCACCGGCTCCATCCTCACCAAGCTCGACGGGGATGCCCGCGGCGGGGCGGCGCTTTCGATTTTGGCGGTGACCGGAAAACCGATCAAGTTCATCGGCCTCGGTGAAAAACTGGAGGCTCTCGAAGTATTTCACCCCGACCGGATGGCGCAACGCATCCTCGGCATGGGGGATGTCCTGTCCCTGATCGAGAAGGCCGAGGCGGTCATCGACAAGGAAAAAAGCGCGGTTCTGGAACAGAAACTGCTTCAGGAAGGTTTCACCCTGGAAACCTTCCGGGACCAGTTGCAGACCATCAAGAAGATGGGCTCCCTCGACTCGCTGCTGAAAATGATCCCCGGCGTCGGCAAGATGATGAAACAGGCCGAGGGGATGCAGATCCCGGACAAGGAGCTGGTCAAGATCGAGGCGATCATCAACTCGATGACCCCGCGCGAGCGCCGCGACCACCGCATCCTCAACGGCAGCCGGCGGCTGCGCATCGCCAAAGGGAGCGGCACCACGGTGCAGGACATCAACCAGTTGATGAAGCGCTTCACCGAAGCCCAGAAGATGATGAAAAAATTCCAGGGCATGGGCCCCAAGGGCCTCAAGAACCTGATGCGGAACATGGGGGGCGGCCTCCCCAGCTGAACGGTTTGTTTCAGAAGTGCGGAAAAGCAACCCGCTTTACGTCCATCAATACCATCCAGGAGGAAAATTCCATGGCAGTAAAAATCCGGCTGACCCGCGGGGGCGCCAAGAAAAAGCCTTTTTATCAGCTCGTCGTTTCGGATGAACGCTCTCCCCGTGACGGCCGTTTTCTGGAAAACGTCGGCCAGTACGATCCGAAGAGCGATCCTCCCCACGTCCTTCTGAAGGAAGAGCCCATTCTCCAGTGGCTTGCCAAGGGCGCCCAGCCCACCGATACGGTGAAACAGCTGCTGCGCCAGGCGGGGGTGTGGGCGAAATTCAAGCAGCCAAGCCAAGCCTGACGCCGGGCCGCTAACGTGGCCGGCGCTCCGTTTCCTTGCCGCGAAAAGGGTGAGCAAAATGAAAGAACTGATTGAATTCATTGCAAAATCTCTCGTGGAAAAACCTGAGGATGTAACCCTCTCCCAGGAAGAAAAAGAGGACGGCTCCGTCCTCATCAAACTGGGAGCTTCTCAGGAGGATATGGGCAGGATCATCGGCAAACAGGGGCGCACCGCCAAAGCGATGCGCACCCTGCTCAATGCCAAGGCGACCCGGGAAAACAAACGCGCCGCCCTCCAGATCATGGAGTGATGGGCGGCCTCTCCGGGAATCTGCTCTGGGCCGGAACGATCATCGGCCCCCACGGTTTGAGGGGGGGGATGAAGGTCCGTTCCTCCCCCGACCGGAGGCTGCTGCTCGAAAACCGCCGCCGGGTGGTGCTGCGCCATCCCGACGGCACCCTCGATCCCCGCCAGGTGATGACGGTTGCCACCGGGAAGGGGGTTTTTTTGCGTCTCAAGGAGGTGGAGGAGGTCGGCGAAGCCGAACAGCTCAGGGGTTGCGACATTTTGGTTGAGGCTGAAGAGCTTCCCGACGACCCCGGCAGCGACAGCTACCCATTCACGCTGATCGGCTTGTCCGTAATCGATCAGAGGTTGGGGGAACTCGGCGCCGTCGAGGATTTTTTCGCCACCGCCGCCCACGGCATCCTGGTGGTGGAGGGACCCCGCGGCGAGGTGCTGATCCCCGCTCTGCCCCAGTTCCTGATCCGCGTTGACCGGGAGCGGAAAGAGCTCTTGGTCGCGCTCCCCGATGGACTGGTTGCCGAAAATTAAATGAAGTTCGACGTTCTGACCCTTTTTCCCGCCTTTTTCGAGTCGCCGCTGCAAGCGGGGGTGCTCGGCAAGGCGCTGGAAAAACAGCTCTTTCACATGGCGATTCACAACCTCCGGGGGTGGGCCGAGGCTCCCCACTTCGTGGTGGACGACGCCCCCTACGGCGGCGGCGGCGGCATGGTCATGAAGCCGGAACCGATCCGGCGCGCCCTCGATGCCATCCGGCGGGAGGCCCCCCGCTCCCGGCTGTTGCTGATGACCCCGCAGGGTCGCGCCTTCCGGCAGCGGGATGCCGTCGGGCTTAGCCGCGAGGAGGGTCTGATCCTGCTCTGCGGACGCTACGAAGGGATCGATGAGCGGGTCAGGGCCTGGGTCGACGACGAATACTCCATCGGCGACTATGTCCTGACCGGCGGCGAATACGCGGCCCTGGTCATCATCGACGCCGTCGCCCGCCTGCTCCCCGGCGTGCTGGGCAATGAACTGAGCGCCGGCGAGGATTCCTTCGGCGACGGCCTGCTCGAATACCCGCACTACACCCGCCCCGCCGAATTCGACGGGATCCGGGTGCCGGAGGTGCTGCAGTCGGGCAACCACGCCGAAATCGCCCGCTGGCGGCGCCGCGAACGGTTGCGGCGAACGTTGGAGCGGCGCCCCGAACTCCTCGATGAGGCCGCGCTCTCCACCGGGGACCGCCGGCTGCTGGCGGAACTCCGAAACCGGCCGGAGGAAAAAAAGGAGTGAAGCCGCGCGCCCTGGCCCTGCTCCACTACCCGGTGCTCGACCGCCGCGGCGACCTGATCGCCAGCGCCGTCACCAACCTCGATCTCCACGACCTGGCCCGCGCCGCCATGACCTTCGGCTGGCAGCGGTTCTATGTGGTGACCCCGGTCGCGGAACAGCGGCGCCTGGCGGAAAGCATCCGGGAGCATTGGTGCCGGGGATTCGGCGCCGGCTACAACCCGCACCGCAAGCTGGCCCTCGACCTGATGGAGATTCTCCCCGATCTGGAGAGCGCCGTGGCGGCGTGGGAGAATTTCGCCGGGGAACAAGCCCTTCCGGTCCTGACCGGCGCTTCGGTGCGCGGCGGCATCTCCTTCGAGCAGTGCCGGGAGCTGAACCGCCGCCGGCCGCTGCTGCTGCTGTTGGGGACCGGCTGGGGACTGGCCCCGTGTCTGTTCGAACAAGGCTGGCCGGCGCTGGAACCGATCCGGGGGGCGGGCGAATACAACCACCTGCCGGTCCGGTCGGCGGCTTCCATCATCATGGACCGACTCGGCGGCGGAAGATGAAAGACAGCGGCGCCGGGGAACTTTTCCCCACGCCGTCAAAAAAGGATTTGAAACCGGAACCGAAATCGTTTATTGATACGAATACTATCAGACCCGGCCCTGCCGGGTCCCGTCAGGAGGCAACAATGAACATCGTTGATCAGATCGGCCAGGCCCAGATGAAAACCGACATCCCCCTCTTCAAAGCCGGGGACACCCTCAAGGTTCACGTCAAGATCGTGGAAGGGGACAAACAGCGCATCCAGGTTTTCCAGGGGGTGTGCATCCAACGCTCCAACAACCAGATCAGCTCGACCTTCACGGTGCGCAAGATCTCCGACGGCATCGGCGTCGAGAGGATTTTCCCCCTGCATTCCCCCAACGTCGACAAGATCGAAGTGCTGAAAATCGGCAAGGTGCGCCGCGCCAAACTCTTCTATCTGCGCAAGCTGCAGGGCAAGGCCGCCCGCATCCAGGAAAAACGCTACTGATCCGCCATCGCAGAATCACCCGCAGACCAAGGCCCCGTTTCCGGGGCCTTGGTCATTTGACGCCATGGGAATGAAAAAGGGCTTTTCGGCGACGAGAGAACTTTTCCCGACCTCCGGCCACCCCTCCCTGTTTTATGAACAGCAGGCCCGCGACCAGGGGTTTTCAGCCGTCGCCGGGGTCGATGAGGCGGGACGCGGCCCGCTGGCCGGCCCCGTGGTGGCGGCCGCGGTGTTCTTCCCACCGGAGCTGCAGCTGCCGGGATTGAAGGAATCGAAACAACTCTCCCCGCTACGCCGCGACCATTTCTTCAACCTTGTCCGCTCCCAGGCTCTATCCATCGGCGTCGGCCTGGTCTTCCCCGACGAGATCGACCGCATCAACATCCTCCAGGCCAGCCTCCTGGCCATGGCCAAAGCCGTCTCCTGCATGAAGGCGCCCCCCGACTTCCTGCTGGTGGACGGCACCTTTCCGGTTCCGCTCCCCCTCCCCCAGCGGGTCCTCGTCAAGGGGGACAGCCGCTGCCACGCCATCGCCGCCGCCTCGGTCATCGCCAAAGTGATCCGCGACCGGATCATGACCGCCTACGATGCCCGTTACCCCGGTTACGGCTTCGCCGCCCATAAAGGCTATCCAAGCGCCGGGCACCGCGCCGCCATCGCGGCCCTCGGCATCAGCCCTATCCATCGCCTCAGCTTCCGGGGGGTCAGGGAATACCGGGAGCAAGGATGACCTACGAACGGCTGTCATTGGGGAAATGGGGGGAGGAGACCGCTGCCGGTTACCTTCAGACCCACGGGATGAAGATCGTGGAACGCAACTACCGCACCCCCATCGGGGAGATCGACCTCATCGCCCGACACGGCAAGATACTGGTCTTCGTCGAAGTCAAGACCCGCCGCAGCGACCTCTTCGGCCTCCCCCAGGAAGCGGTGGGAGCCCGCAAGCAGCGCCAGATCATCCGCGCCACCCAGTGGTATCTCCAGAACCACCCCACTCCCCTCCAGCCCCGCTTCGACGTCGTGGCCGTAACGATCGCGAACGGCGCGCCCGTCATCGAGCACATCCCCGGCGCCTTCGGCCTGTAACGCCGACCGCAACAGTCACCAGCCGGTTGCAGAGAAAAGATCCGGCCGCCGAGGGCATCGTCCTCAGATCGAGATCCTCGCAGCCAACGTCATGAACGCCACTGAGACCCGTTTCGCCCACGGCCCAAAGAGCGCCCCCTCCTTGGGCGTTCGCCTTCACGCCGTCAGGCGGTTCCGGCCGTTTTTCTTGGATTCATAGAGCCTCTCATCCGCCCGCCTCATCACATCGTCAAAGGAACGGTGCTCGCCGCAGGAGACGGCAACCCCCAGGCTCAGGGTGAAACGGAGTTCCTTCCCATCCGCCGCACGGACGACGCTCTGTTCGGCAACGGAGCGGATTTTTTCCGCCACATGCGCGCCCCCCCGGAGGTCCGTTCCGGGCAGGATCACGACAAATTCGTCACCTCCGAATCGGGCGGGGAGGTCAGAGCCCCGGATATTGTTTTTGATGATGGTGGAAACCCACTTCAGAAGATGGTCGCCCGCGTCATGGCCAAAGGTGTCATTGATCTCCTTGAAATAATCGATATCCAGCATGATGACGGTCATGTCCGTCTTATCGCGATTGGCCCTTTTCAACTCCCGCTGCCCCATATCCACTAAAAAGCGACGGTTATAAAGCTCCGTCAACGGATCTACATTGGCCAGTTTAGCGTTCCTTATGGCATTCCTGACCGCTATCTTGAGCGCCAGATGGGTATCGATACGGGCCAAAAGCTCCGTCCTGTCCACGGGTTTGGCAAGATAGTCGTTGCCTCCCACCTCGAAGGCGGTGGCGATATCCTGTGCCTGGTTTTTGGCGGTAAGAAAAATGATTGGAAGCTCAAAGGGCGAATAACGTTTCCGCACCACCCGGCAGACATCATACCCCGACAGACGAGGCATCATGATGTCGAGGAGCACCAGGTCGTAATCCTCGGCATCGATCTTCTTGAGGGCCTCGTAACCGTTGGCGACGGCATCGGCGCCGTAGCCCTTCAGGGCAAGGTAATTCAACAATACCCGGACGTTGACCGCTTCGTCGTCGACGATGAGGATTCTCCGGTGCGGAGCGGCGGAGGTTTTTTGGCGTGGCGGTTCGCCCTTCGGATCCGAGATGAAGATCTCCGGGGCTTTGGCCCCCTGTTTCCGATCCTCACCGGCAGCGCCACGTTCCTTGATCCCCGGCAACGCAAAGCTGAAACAGGAACCCCGCCCCGGTTCGGAGGTGACCTGGAGGCAGCCGCCATGCAGTTCCACCAGTTTTTTGGTGATGGGCAGTCCGAGACCCGTTCCGGTATGGCCCCGTTGCAACGAGCCGTCCCCCTGTTCGAAAGGCCTGAATATGGCTTCCAGCTTTTCCGGCGGGATCCCGGGCCCGGTATCCTCGACATGAACGGTCATGGTGTCGTTCCCGGTCGTGCAAAAAACCCGCACCTGTCCGTTTTCGGTGTATTTGACGCTGTTGCCGATGAGGTTGTAAAGAATCTGCTGCAGCCGGTTTTCGTCCGCCGCCACCAGCGGGGCATCTTCCTGAACGGCATTGATGAGCCGTACCTGGTGGCCCGTCGTGGTCGTTTTGATGACGGTCATGACAACGGAGATCATCTGTCGGATATCCACCCAGCTTTTGGAGACCTCGATGTCGTTGTTCTTCAGCTTCGAAAAATCCAGAATGTCGCTGATGAGGGTTGAAAGCCGCCTGCCGCTCGAAATGATGAGTTCGAGATTTTCCTTGGCACTGTCCGGGAGTGCCCCGCTGACGCCGGCCACCAAGGACCCGGCGATACCGATGATGCCGTTGAGGGGCGTCCTAAGCTCATGGGAGGTGTTGGCCAGGAACTCGTCTTTCAGTTTGTCCAGAACCTGCAACCTATCGGTCAATTGCGCTACCAGCCGGTGTTCCCGTGAAAACTTGACGGCCAGCATGACGGATTGCGCCAGGATAAAAACCTGAAAGAACAAGGCGAGATAATAGCCGGTGTTTAAAACCTGAAGGTAATGCAGAATATCGTTCGCGGTCCCGAGAGCCAAAATGCTCAGCCCGGAAAGAAAGAGGGCCGCATAGGGAATGCGATGAATTATCCCTTTTATATTCGCCCAGATGACAAAAAGCAGATTGATCGCGACAAGGCTGAGATAGTAGCAAAAAAGCGTTGAATAGATCATGCTCGGAAGCACAACAACAAGAGTTAAATAGAAAAAATGGATTAAAATTAAAACCTTAAACAGTTTTTGGGACAGGATTTCCCTGAAGAAATAGTAAAAGAAAATATTGAACAGGACGACACACAGGGGGATGGTCGAGGTGGCGATTTTAGATCCCAGCACAAATGGCAGATCGGGGATGATACAGGAGATCAGGGTGTTGCCGGTGAATATCGTTCTCAGCGCCAGCATGAAACAGAAGAGGCCGAAATAGAGCAACTCCTTTTCCATGCGCCGCGAGACAAAGAGGATCAGGTGGTAGAATCCGGCAAAAAAGCATATGGAGATCAGCATGATTTCCATTGCGAGGCTGATGATGTAGTTCCGGTAGACTCGACTTTCCGCCCCGAAGAAAAAGCTCTGGCCGATGCCGGCATGGCCGTGCAGGCGATTTTGCACCTGGAGGACAATCTCGATCTCGGGGCCAGCCGTCGCAAATGCAAAAACATCCGGTTTCAAAAACCTGATGTTGTCGGTCGGGGCCATCCCGTTTTGCGCCACCAAGCGGGAATTGATCCAGAGTCGATACTCCGAAAAGATTTCGGGGGTTCGGAGGGCGAGCTCACGGCATTTTCCAGAGGTCTTGAGGCGCAGCCGATAGGTTCCGTACCCTTTGGCCGGGTAATCATGGCCCCGGTAAGAGGTCCAGAACTGCGGAACCGGGCGATATTCCGCGGCGTCGGACGCGGCCGTCAACACTTCGGAGCCGGGTTCCAGAAGCTTTCCCCACCAGAATTGCCAGAAGCCGTCGAGGCGCACCGGTTCGCTCCTGGCCAGATCATAGGCGGTCAAATCGACGACGCCGTTTTTAAAGGGGATCGCCTCCCCCGTCCGGCCGTTGCTGCAAGCATGGAGGCCAAACACCAGAACCGACAGAAGCAGCCCTAAAAAAACAGCAGCCGTTTTCCGGCGGGCGGCAACAAGGTCAATTACATTTCGCCACATAGGTGCGCCTGATAAGGATCTGGCCTCACTAGTTGGAAAATAATGGTTTTTCTGGCAACCAGACCGCCCGCAGCCTGAAGGACGGCGGGACCTGGGTTCAGGAGCGGGATGCCCAATCCCGCCTTAAATGGGTTTCGTTCACTATATCGGGCTACGGCCCAAAGAAAGGGTTCGCTCTCAACAATACAGAAAAAAACGATGGGGCCAAACACGTCCGGATTGGCGCAGCTTTCAATCGAGGTATCGGGTGTACACCTGGTTGGTCAGGCCGACTGCTTTTGACAGGGAGGATTCCGATTCTGGTATGGCAAGCAGGTGAAAATGGTCGTCCATCAGGCAATAAGCCATTATTTGGAGGCCGTGCATATTTGAAAACCTCTCCAATAGGGTCAAATGGGTTCGCCGGTCTTCATCATCAAAGAAAACAACTCCCCGATGGTTGCCCCGCTGGGTGATGTGGTGGGGATAACCGACGGCTATGGCACGGGCGATTCTGGGCATGGGCGGGATGGTATCTGCAAACAGGAGGGGAAAGCAACTCAAAAACAGGGAGTGTTTGAATGCATAAGTAGCGGAAGCCTCCAGGTGGCGGACGGCTCATAATGAGCGGAGGGTCGAATGAATCGCCCTCAGTCAGACCCACAAGGAGGCTCCCATGAAAAGTATTCTTTACATCGGACTCGACGTCCACAAAAAAACCATCGCTTTTTGTATCAAAACCTTTTCCGGGAAGATTGTCGCGGAAGGAGTTGTTAAAGCCGAACGCAAAGCGCTTCGGCAATGGCTGGTAACGGTGCCCGGCCTATGGATGGGCGCTCTGGAAGCAACGATGTTTACAGGATGGATTTACGATTTTCTCAAGCCTCATGCCGTAAAATTAAAGGTCGCCCACCCCGAGATGCTCAAGGCGATTACCGCAGCCAAAAAGAAGAACGACCGCTCTGACGCCGAGAAGCTGGCGGATTTGCTGAGGGTCAACCTGTTGCCGGAATGCACCATGATGCCCGAGGAAATCCGGGAGCTGCGCCGAATTCTCCGTTATCGGAATTTGGTGGTTCGTACCGCTATCCAGATGAAGAACAAGATATCCGGTTTACTGATGGAGGTGGGCGCTACTTACGACAAGAGTCGATTGCATGGGCGCAAATATTTCAAAGAACTGTTGGAACACGTCGAGGATGTTCCTGAATCGGTCAAAGATCTGCTTCAATTGAGCCGCGGCAATCTGGAGCTGTTTAACGCCGTCCAAAAGAAACTGACCAGAGCACTCCAG
>JAFGOW010000006.1 GCA_016926265.1 Deltaproteobacteria bacterium
AGACGGATCATCCTGGGGGGGCAGATCGGCCCCGGGAAAAGGCTGAATGAAGGGGAGCTGGCCAAAGCCCTGGGGGTCAGCCGGACCCCTATCCGGGAGGCCATCAACCGCCTGGAGAAAGAAGGGCTGGTGGAGACCTTTCCCCAACGGGGAGCCTTCGTCATTCAATTCACTGAAAAAGACGTGTACGAGCTTTTCCTCATCCGGGAAAACATGGAAGGGCTGGCTGCGCGCCTGGCGGCCGAAAAGATCACTCCGGCCGGTCTGGAGAAGCTGGAAGCCTGCGTGGAGGGCTTTCGGGAACCTTTCCAGGAGAAGGACATCGAGCGTTATTCCCGGGAGGACTTCAAGTTTCATCAGACCATCGTTTTACTCTCCGACGCCCGCCGGCTCATTAAACTCCTATCCTCTCTACACGACCATATTCGCATGTTCCGTCTTACCACCCGGGGGGTTCCGGACCGCATGAAAGCCTCCCTGACCGAACATCGCCGGATCATCGAAGCCATGCGGCGGAACAATCCGGAAGAAGCCGAATGGAGCATGAGGCAGCACCTTCAACGGGTGCGGGACGGGGTGATGGAGAATATCAAATTTTTCTTCACCGCAAGAGAAGGGCAGATACCGAAAAACAAGGAGGGAAGGGAATGGGAAAATTCAGCTACCAGCTCGTCGAAGACGCGGCCAAAGAGCTTTACATCCGGGCCTTAAAATTCTTACCTCCCGACGTCCGCGAGGCCTTGAAAAAGGCGAGCGAACGGGAGACGAATCCAACGGCCAAAGAGATCTTCAAAACCATTCTGGCCAATGTGGAATTAGCCGACAAAGAAAGCATGCTCATCTGCCAGGACACGGGCCTTCCCATCTACCTGGTCAAAGTGGGAACGAAATTTCAGGTGGATTGCGCCAAGATCGCTGCGGCGCTCAAGGAAGGAGCGAAGAGGGCAACGGTGGAACATCCTTTCCGCAGCAGTTCCACCCATCCGATCACCCGGGTGAACCCCCAGACCAGTGTGGGGGAAGGACTGCCGATCCTCTACTGGGACTTCATCGAGGGGAGTGATGTTTTGGATATTCTGATGATCCCCAAGGGGTCGGGATCGGAAAACATGAGCGCGATGAAGATGTTTACCCCTGCCGATGGCGTAAAGGCCCTGAAAAAATTTGTCGTTGACACGGTCCTTCAGAGCGGGTCGAATCCCTGTCCTCCCGGCGTCATCGGCGTGGGGATCGGAGGGACCGCGGACCTTGTCAGCAAGCTGGCCAAGGAGGCCATCGCCCGTCCGGTCGGGTCTCATAACCATGATCCTTACTTTGCCAAAATGGAAGATGAGCTGCTCGAGGCGATCAATTCCCTGGGGATCGGACCCATGGGGCTGGGCGGGGCGGTCACGACGCTCGCGGTCCACATCGAATGGGCCTATACCCACATTACTCAAAATCCCATTGCCATCAACACGCAGTGCTGGCCCGCCCGCCGGGCCCGCGCCAAGATCTATCCGGATGGGAAGGTGGAGCACGGATACTAAGAATAAGAGGCACATTCAACCTTTTACCACTCAACAATCTTGAAGGAGCAAAAAAATGGCCAATTATAATCTGACGACTCCGCTTACGGAAGAAGTAGTCCGGAAATTACGGGTCCGCGACGTCGTGACCCTCCAAGGAACCATCTTCGGGATCCGCGACCTGACGCAGATCTACATCTTCGACCGGGGGAACGAACCGCCCGTTTCGCTGCAGGGGGCCGCGTGCATCCATACCGCTCCCAGCCTGAAAAAAGTAGGGGACCGGTGGGAAAAGATCTGTGTGGGGACCACCACCAGCGGAAGGATGGACCGGTTTACCCCGCTGCTCATGGAGAAATACGGCGTGCGGGCCATCATCGGCAAGGGCGGCCAGTACCAGGCGAGCCTGGATGCGATGAAAAAATTCGGCGGCTGCTACCTGGCGATCGTCGGGGGGGCGGCGGCCGTGGAAACCAAGCAGATTGTGGAGGTGGAAAAGGTCTATTTCGAAGAACTTCATCCGGAGGCGCTCTATCAGTTCAGGGTAAAAGATTTCGGCCCTCTGACCGTGGCCATGGACTCCCATGGAAACAATCTGTATACCGAAGTGAAGAAGGCGGCGGAGGGAAAACTGCCGGAGATTTACAAGCGTCTGGGCATTTAATTTTTTCCGGCCGATGCGGCCGGCTTGGATCGGAAGAGATGGTGAACCAAATCCTTTTTGTCGTGCTGCCGTACCTCAGCGCAGCAATATTTCTAGTGGGGGTTCTTTACCGGTTCATCCTTTGGATGAAAGCCCCCGTTCCGCTGCGCATCGTGACAACCCCGGCCCCCAAAACCCGGCGGGGGGTCGCCTGGCGTATGGCCGGCGATGTTCTCTGGTTCCCGAGCCTGATCAAAGCCGACATGCCGCTTTGGGCCGCGGGGTGGACCTTCCATATGCTCCTCTGGATGGTTTTGCTTCGCCATCTCCGGTATTTTCTCTATCCCGTGCCCGGCTGGGTGGAAGGAATCCAGACAGCGGGGCTGTATGCGGGATATTTGATCCCGATTCCCCTGGCCGCCTTGCTGATCCGCCGCCTCGCCACCGAGCGCAACCTCTACATCTCCATCCTGGGGGATTATTTCTCCCTGTTCCTCCTCCTGGGGATCTCGGTCAGCGGCTTTTTGCTGGGGGTTTTCTTCCGCACCTATATCGTGGACGTGAAGGCGCTGGCGCTGGGGCTGGTCCATTTCAACCCCGTGCAGGTGGAGGTTCATTGGCTTTTCGCCCTGCATTTTCTCCTGGTCCTGGTGCTGCTGATCTATTTCCCCTTCAGCAAGTTGATGCACGCGGGCGGTTTGTTTCTCAGCCCCACCCGGAACCAGCGGGCCAATTTCGAAAAACGATTCGTGAACCCCTGGGATGATGATTATCCCGTTTCCTATAATCCCGAAAATATCTTTCCGCCAGAAAAATACAGCGAGATGCTGAAAAAACCGAAGTCGGAAGACAAATCATGAGAACACCGCTTCCCATCCCGCCCCTCAAAACGGGGGCCTCGGCCCACCAGAAGTCCTACCCGGCCAAGACGAAGGACATGATCAAGGTCGACCTGCCCAAGGAGCGGGCCAAAGACTGGAAAGAGGTCATGCTGAAAAAAATGGCCGAAGTCCTGGATCGAAACCGCTCGGTCCGTCTCTATCTGGAGAGCTGCGTGAAATGCGGTGCCTGCGCCGACAAGTGCCAGTTTTTCCTGGGTACGGGAGACCCCAAGAACATGCCCGTGGCCCGGGCCGACCTTCTGCGCAAAGTGTACAATCGGTATTTTACCCTCGGGGGAAAGATCTGGGGAAAAGTGAACGAAGCCGCCGATCTGGACGAAGCCATGCTCCAGGATTGGTACACCTACTTCTACCAGTGCAGCGAGTGCCGGCGCTGTTCGGTCGCCTGCCCCTTCGGGATCGACACGGCGGAGATCACCATGGCAGCGCGGGAAATCATGGCGGCCGCGGGAATCGCCACCAAGTACGTCACCGAAGTGGTGGCCAAGGTCTACGACACGGGTAACAACCTGGGCATTTGGCCGGCGGCCTGGAAGGACAGCTGCGAATTCCTGGAACAGGACCTGAAGGATACGGAGAACATTGATATCCGCTTTCCCGTGGATGAGGTGGGGGCGGAAATCCTTCTCGTCCCGCCTTCCGCCGACAACTTCGTGAATATCGACACGATGATCGGCTACGCCAAGATGTTTCATGCCGCCGGAATCTCCTGGACCACGAGCACCTATTGCAACGAGGGCGGAAATTTTGGGATGTTCCTGGATTACGGGAACCTCAAAAAGGTGAACAACCGCATCCTCGAAGCGGCCCGGCAGCTCAAGGTGAAAAAAGTCTACTGGGGCGAGTGAGGCCACGCCTGGAGGGCCGGTCTGGCCTTCACCACCACGCTCAGCGGATCGATGGATTTTTTGGATATTCATTATCCGGTGCACATCTGTGATTTGACCTGGTCCCTGATTCAACGCGGAGCCTTCAAGATCGACAAATCGGCCAATGACGACCTCCTGGTGACATATCACGACCCCTGCAACGTGGCCCGGGCCGCAGGATATTTCGAACCTCCGCGAAATATGATCAAGGCGACCTGCAACCGCTTCGTGGAGATGCATCCCGACACCATCCGGGAACATACCTATTGCTGCGGAGCCGGGGCAGGCCTTTTAGCCGACGAGCTGATGGAAATCCGGATGGCGGGCGGGAAGCCCCGGGCCGAAGCCTGCCGGGCGACGGGAGCGAATTATCTGGCGACCATTTGTGCCATCTGCAAAGCCAATCTGCCCTTAGTCATGGAACATCATAAGGTGCCGGCAA
>JAFGOW010000060.1 GCA_016926265.1 Deltaproteobacteria bacterium
GGCCACATCGATCTCGAAGCCGATCAGTTCGCCGTTCTTGTCGTTCATCGCCCAGGGAACGAAGGTGGACATCCCGACCCGCAGCACCCCCCGCCGCAGGACCTGTTCGATCATGCTCTGGGCCACCAGTTCCTCGCGGAGCTGGTTGCCCCAGCAAACCGGCGCGGCCAGGGCGGCCAGCAACGTCGCCAGCAGAATCCGGCCGGCCGCGCTGTTTTTAAAGGTCGTGTTTTTTTTCATCGCGTCCTCCTTGAAAACCTGTTTCAAAAAAGATCAGCGCCGGGTCTGGAGCCGCAGCTCCAGCCTCCAGGCCAGGGCGGAAAGGGAGAGGGTGACGGCCAGATAGATGGCCGCCACGGTGAACCAGATCTCGAAGGTCAGAAAGGTCCGGGCGACGATCATCTGGCCGCGCATGGTGAGGTCGAGGATGGCAATGGTGCTGACCAGCGCCGAGTCCTTGATCAGGGAAACCGCTTGGCCGGTCAGCGGCGGCAGGATGTGCCGCAGCGCCTGGGGGAGGATCACCCGCCGATAGGCCTGGAAGCGCCCGAAGCCGAGGCTGCGGGCGGCTTCCCACTGGCCCTTGTCGACCGCCAGGATGCCGGCGCGGAAAATTTCCGAGGCGTAGGCGCCCTCGAACAGAGCCAATGCCAGAACCGCCGTCGGAAAACGCCCCAGGCCGACCAGCGGGGCGACGACGAAATAGAGGAAGAAGAGCTGGATCAGAAGCGGCGTGTTCCGGACCGCTTCCAGGTAGACCCTGGCGATCCCTCTCGCGACCGGGGAAGGTGAGAGGCGCAGCAGCGCGGCGCACAGGCCGAAAAGGAGGGCCAGGATCAGGCTCCAGGCGACGATCTGGAGGGTGACGCCGAGCCCTTTCAGAAGCAGGCCGCAACGCCATCCGTCCGGGTCGCGGAGGACCAGAAAAGCGGGGATTCGATACCACTGCCAGTGATAATCAAGGGCCGAGAAGCTGGCCCACCCCAGCCAGAGCAGCAGCGTCACCATCAGCAGGAAAGAAAGGACATCCCACCGCCCGGTCCGGCGCAGCCGGTGAAAAAACGGCGCCGCCCGGAACGCCCCCATCATTTCACCAGGGGTCGAGGGCTGTCCGTCAGGGCGTCCGCGAGCCAGACTCGAGCGTAAGGGAGCAGGTTCGACGGCAGCCGCTCGGAGGGGAACCAGCCCCATTCGGTCCCTTCCTCCGATCCTTTCATCGTCCCCCTCTTGACCCGGCAGCGGAACAGGGTGGTCACGAAATGGACGCGGCGGCCATCGGGGTAGTGGACGATCTGGAAGGCCGGATCGGAATAGACCGCCACCAGACGGCCGATCCGCACCTCGAGGCCGGTTTCCTCCAGCAATTCCCTGGACAGCGCCTGGGCCACCGTTTCTCCCGGTTCCATGGAACCGCTGGGGGGCGCCCAGCCGCCGCCGACTTTTCTCAGGTGAAGAAGGATTTCATTCTCCGCATTGAAGACCACGGCGGCGACACCGGGGCGGATGGTGAGAGGAAAGCTGTCCATGGAAAAGGGTCATCTCCTGTGGCAAAAGGGTTGAATTAGTTGATTTTTAAAATTCTACCTCTTTTTGGGGGCGCCATGGCTCCCAAAGTTCGGCGCCCAGCGCCAGGCTCCAATCCAATTCCTTTCGGAGGCCGGCGCCGTCCTCGTAGCCGAGACGGCGGGCCAGGTAGCCGAAATCGGGGGAGCCGGGGGCCGGAACGGTGAGGTCCTGGGCGTTGCCGCGCACCGCCCGCAGGGCGTCGATGAGCCGCCGCAGGCAGCGGTAGGCGCGGTGGATGCGGTCGGCGAGTCCCTCGTCGATGATGCCGGCCTGGCGCAGCTGTTCCAGCGCCACCATGGTATGGGCGACCCGCAGCGCCGGATTGGCGGCGCCGTGTTGGATCTGCTGGGCCTGGATGAAATATTCCAGATCGACCAGGCCGCCGCGGCCGTATTTGACGTTGACGGTGCCGGGGGGGACCATCTCCTCCATTTGACGGCGCCGCAGGTGGAGAATGTTGTCGATGTCCAGAGGCTGGCCGTTGAAAACGAAAGCATCGCGGAGCGCCATGAGCTGCTTGCCCAGCTCGGGATCGCCCGCCACCGGCCGCAGTTTGACCAGGGCCATGCGCTCGTACTGATAAGCGGGGCCGGAACGGGAATAATAGTTTCGGAAGGCTTCCAGGGAACAGGCCAGGGAACCTTTGTCGCCGTGGGGGCGGAGCCGGAGGTCGATGTGAAAGATCCCCTCCCGCCGCGCCTTCAGGTCGCGCAGGAAGAGGCGCACCAGTTTTTCGAAGAAAGAGCCGTTGTCGAGGCCCTGCTCCCCGTCGCTGGACCCCGCCGCCCCGTAGACGAACAGCAGCTCGATGTCGGAGGCGAAACCCATCTCGCGGCCGCCGAATTTGCCGATGGCGAGCACCGACCAGGGGCAGGGACGGCCGTCTCCCAGACGTGGTGATCCGTAGCGCTTTTCCAGCTGGCGGAAGCAGAGCAGCGCCATCTGTTCCACCACCACCTCGGCCAAATCGGTCAGCTCGGTGGAGAAGCGGATGTCACCAATATGGTGGGTGATGTGCTGGAGGTCGATGCGGAACATATGCCGGTCCTTGAAGCTGTTCAGGACCGCCACCTGCTCCTGATCCCCTGGTGCCGCCGCCAGCTCGGTGCGGAGCTCGGCCAGAAAATCCTCCCGCCCCAGTTTTTTTTCGAGCAGTCCCGGATCGCTGATCATGGGGAACAGGTTTTCGTACTGCATGCGCAGGAAGTCCTCCCACAGGAAACGGCTGACCCCCATCAGGGCGGCGATGTTGTTGAGAACCCGCTGGGAACGGATGGTCCCCAGGTCGTGGACCCACTCGGGGTGAAACAGCATCTGGTTCACCAAATCTCCGAACTGGCGCAGGGCCAAACCGGGGTTGGCCGAGCGCGGCAGCAGATAAGTGAACTGTTTGATCAGGGCGCAGGCGGCGCGGAGCTGTTGCAGTTTCTCCGGGTTGACGATCTTGCCGCGCTGGAGATCCTGAATCCAGAAGGTGTCGCGGACCTCTCCGCCACGGGTGACAATCTCGGCGCTTTCAATGTTGATTTCGAGCATCGCCAAGGCGTTGGCGAAGGAAAAGAGGAAACCGGGGGTGTCTTCGGAGCGCAGGCGCAACACCGTCATGGTTTCCGAAAAGTCATTGTCGAAGCGGATCGATACCGGCAACAGGGCCCTGGAGGGACTCTGTTGCCGTTTCATCACGGCGCAGATGCGGTCGATGATCCCCTGGCGGGCGGCGTCCAGCTCTCCTGCGGCGACTTTCCCCACCAACCCTTTCAGCTCAGCACCGAAAGAGTCCCAGAAAACGGCATTTTCCTGAACCCCCCCGGCCTCCACCTCAAAGAAGTCGAGAATTTTCGCCAACGCCGCCGGTGTGGGGTCGCGTCGCGTTGTCATCAGCCCATAGCGGATGCCGATTCCCGAAGCGGTCAGCAACCCGGCGACCAGGGAGAGCAGCCC
>JAFGOW010000007.1 GCA_016926265.1 Deltaproteobacteria bacterium
ACCGCGATCAGGCTGCCGCGGTCGTTGTGCAGCTCGACCCGGCTGACCGCCACCTTCCTCCCGATCCTCAGGATATGGCCGGTGGCGACGAACCACTCCCCCAGGCCGGGACGCAGGTAATCGACCCGCAAGTCGAGGGTGCCGAGCTTGCCGAACAGCTCCAGCTTCCGCTCCAGCGATTCCCCTTGCAGATGCCGCTGAGAACCGATAAAGGCCACCAGCCCCCCGGTGACATCGATGACGGTGGAGATCACGCCGCCATGCAGGGTGCCGCGCTGGTAATTGCCCACCAGTTCGTCCCGCATCCGGAACCGCACCCTGGGGTTGTCGATATCGAGGGATTCGACTTTCAGCCCCAGGAACTTGTTGAAGGGGATCTTTTCATCGAAGATGGTCTGAATGATGGGAAGAATCTCCCGGCTTTCCTCGGACGGCGTCATCGGCCTTCCCTCCTCTTCAATAGCAATCCAGCGAATCCGGCGGCGGCTAGTTAAACCAGCCGGGGTGGCGGCGCCCCTCGGCCAGCGCCGCCCGCGCCTGGGCGATAATCCCTTCCCGGTCCTTGGGGTAGGAGCCGGAAAGATGCAGCAGGTTGGAAACGTGGTCGGAGCGCAGGATGGTGGCGCGCGGCTCCAGAGCCGTCACCAGCGCCAGCGCCTCCTCCAGGATTGCGCCGTTGGCGAGCGGCTCGATGAAGCTGAAATAATCCTCGTTGCCGCCGCGGATCAGGGTCAGCAGCGAAAAATAGCGCGGCGACAGGGCGTTGATCCAGGCCGCCGTGGCCGCGGCATGCTCGGCGCTGCGCTGTTTCCCCGCCAGGCCGAGGATGGCGGTGACGGAGAGTTTGATCCCGGCCTCCTGGGCTTTCCGGCACTGCATCAGCATTTCCTCCGCCGTAAAACCTTTCCCGGCCGACTCCAGCGTCTTGTCGTCGCCGCTCTCCAGCCCGAAATAGAGCAGCCGCAGCTTGCCGGTCCGGAGCCGTTCCAACTCGGCAACGGACTTGGTTTCAAGACTGGCGGGAGAGGCATAGGCGGCAACGCGGGCCAGGTTGGGGAAGATTTCCGACAGCGCCGCGAGCAGGCGCTCCAGATCCCCCTGGGGATAGATCAAGCCATCGCCGTCGCCGAGGAACAGGCGCCGTAACCCGGCGCGATGGCGCACCGGCACGGCTTCGAGCTCTTCCAGCAGTTCCGGAAGCGGCCGCAGGCGGAACCGCTTGCTCTTGTACATGCCGCAGAACCGGCAGCGGTTGTGGGAACAGCCGATGGTCGCCTGCAGAATCAGGGAAAAAGCCTCCGCGGGAGGGCGAAAGACCGGCTCGTCGTAAGCGAAGAAAGGGAACATGGGCAATGGTCTCGCCGGGGGGTCGTCGCCTTCAGAATGCCGTGGAAAACTCTGTTCGCTGCCCGCTGCCGAATCCGGACCAAGGTCGTCTGCGGAGTCCCGGCGCGGCGATTATCGTGAAGCAATGACCCGTTATCGAATCCTCCTGGTGTCTTTTGTGACAAAAAAGCATAGTTACAAAATTTGTATAAAATTGGAATAGTCGTAACAAAATAGATTTTTTGCCATTTTGAGCACCAAAAAAAGAAACACCAGCGGCAATAAAATGGTTTGGATGATGAAGAGAGAAATAAGATCGATAATATTATCGACCGAGTTCGACAATTTTTCTTTCAATAAAATCGCGTTTTCTTTTATTTTTTCAAATTCCTTCGCTTTATTTGAAAAGGTATCGAGCCATCCTTCCTGCCGGTAATCTTCATGCTGTTCCGTCTGTTTTGTTATTTTCTCTACCAATTGAATGTCCGTGATCTTTTCAGAAATCCTGTATCCCAGAAATATCGACTCAAATGCTCCATTTGATAAAACAATAAAAGGTATAATAAACCTTATTGAAAGAATAATTATAAGTAACTTGTAAAAAATAGGGCTGTTTAAAGTTTTAAAAACCCTATTTTTGTTAAAAAATATCACAAACATCAAAATTGCCAAAAATAAAAAAACCGTTATTTTTGTGGGCAGCCACCCGGAAAATACCAAAAGCAATTTTTGCACTCCAAGGGATGCCGTGGCAAACAACATGATTGATGAAAATTGTTCGATCAAATCATTTAATGGATCGAGTATTTCACCGGGAGATATTGAAACGCCGACCCCGGCCGGCGACGCCATCACCGTACCGCTTTGAATCATCGAAATGGCGCCGTTGATCCCTCTGGCGGTCAGGTAGGTCGTTGCCGCATTTTTTATGGCCCTGTTGAAATAGACATGCCCCTGTTTGTCTATTGTTTCCGAAATATTCAGAAACAGCAGAGCGATAACCGTTATGAGCAAAAATAGCTTTTTCATCCCAATTTCTTAATTTCCGGGAAAGCGAAAAAAGGTCGGCGGAACGGGCGAAGCAGAAAAAAGCTCCGGATTCCGGGCCTGAAAAACCCAAAACGAATCAGGAGCCTTTACCCCAAATAGCCGGCGCCCGGAGCGGCTCAGCCGTTTTCCTCATCCTCGGAAGAGGCCCCCGGCTTCGGTCCGGCGGGCGCGATCTCGCCCAGGTATTTGGGCAGCTCGATCCCCGCCATGCCGGCCACGTCGTGGAGCGGCGGCAGGCTCTTGATGAGGCCGGAGAGAAAATTCGAGGTGGCGGTGCCGTCCTTGCCGCCGCCGGCGGAGTCCCAGACCGTGACCTTGTCGATCTTGATGTTGCGGATCGCCTCCACCTGGAGCTGGACGATCTGCTCGATCTTTTCCGTCATCAGCAGGGTCGCAGCCGCCTTGGCGTCGCCGTTGCACCCCTGGACCAGGCTGAGATAGCCGGCGGCCTTGCTTTCCAGCACCTTGCGCACCCCCTCGGCCTCGGCCTGATATTTGAGGAGAATGGCGTCGGCCTGCCCTTTGGCCTCGCGGCGGGTCTTCTCGGCCTCGGCTTCGGCGGCGATCTCGACCTTCTTCTTGTCGATCTCCTGGCGCACCACCTCCTCGGCGTTGAGCCGCTCCTGCTCGGCCTTGTACTGGGCCTTCTGGATCTCCACCTCGGCCTCGCGCCGCGCCACCTCGCCGCGTCTCAAGGCCTCCGCCTGCTTCACCGTCAGTTCCGCGTTGGTGGCGGCGATGTCGGCCTTGGCGTCATTCTCCCCATCCACCGCCAGAGCCTCCTGCTGCTGCACGAAGATGCGCCGGTCGGCCTCGGCTTTCTTCTGCCCCTTGGCCGATTCGGCCACGTTCTCGGCGACCTTGATCTCCTTTTCGCGATTGGCCGCGGCCTCCCCGATGGTGGCCTCCGACTCCTGCTGCTGGACGAAAACCCGCTGGTCGGCCTCGGCCTTCTTCTGCCCCTTGGCGGACGCCGCCATATTCTCGGCGACCCGGATCTCCTTTTCCCGATTGGCCGCGGCTTCCCCGATCGCCCCCAGCTTCTCCTGCTCGGCGACATCGACCTTGGCCTGGTTGATCGCCTCGGAGGCCGCCTTTTTGCCGATGGAGTCGATATATCCCGACTCGTCGGTGATGTCGGTGATGTTGACGTTGATGAGCGCCAGCCCGATCTTGTTCAGCTCAGGCGACACGTTCTTGCGGACCGCTTCGAGGAAGCTCTCGCGGTCCTGGTTGATCTGCTCGATGGTCAGGGAGGCCACGGTGAGGCGCAGCTGGCCGAAGATGATCTCCTTGGCCATCTCCTCGATCTCGGTCTGGGAGAGATGGAGCAGGCGCTCGGCGGCGGCGTTCATGACCTCCGGCTCGGTGCTGATCCCGACGGTGAAGGTGGAGGGGACGTTGATGCGGATGTTCTGCAGCGACAGCGCCTTCTGCAGCGGGATACCGATGGTCATCGGGGTCAGGCTGATGTAGGCGTAGTCCTGAACCAGCGGCCAGACCAGGGCGCCGCCGCCGTGGATGCAGTTGGCCGACTGCCCCTCGCCGACCTTGCCGTAGATCACCAGGATCTTGTCGGATGGGCAGCGCTTGTAGCGGGAGGCGAGGAAGAGGATGGTCGATACCACCAGGATCAGAAACGCGGTAACGGAAAAACTCCAGAATCCGGCCATTTTTCACTCCTTTTTCTATTGAATGGTTTCAACAACCAAAATATTCGCCCTGACTCCCACCACCCGCACCGGGGTTCCGGTCGCCACCATGGCCCCGGCTTTTTCAACGGCGTCGAATTCTCGGAGCCGGTTGCGGAAATTGATATTGACCCGGCCGGTGCCCCCGGTCGGGATGGTGAGATAGACGGTGCCGTTGCACCCCACCGCGTCGGCGGTTTTCAGGGTGCCGCTGGACTGCAGGCGGGCGGCGCCCTGGAACAGCTTGCCGATGATCCAGACCGAAGCCAGCCCCGCCGCCACCGCCCCGGCCAGAGAGAGGGTCACGCCGACCTGGCTCTGCCGGAACAGGGAAAGGCCAACCAGGCCGAACATCATGAAAAAGGAGGAGAAGCCATGGAGAGAGAGGAGCCGGAACCCTTCGTCGGAGCCGGGGTGGCCACCGTCGATATCGGTATCGATATCGATATCGACATCGGCGTGGGCATCGGCGCCGAGGAACTGGAGCACCAGCTTGAACAGGACGAGACCGCCGCCGATCACGGCGCAGGCCAGGAAAAACATCTCCAAGCTATTGAAGTTGGTAAACATTTTTATTTCTCCAGCCTCCTTTTGCGGTAGAAAAAGGTAACCGGCAGCCGCTCCCCGAAAACCTTCCGTCCCTCACGGCTCCAGCGCCATCAGAGCCTTGATCCGTTCCGGGCCCGGCGGATGGGTGGCGATGAAGGCAGGGGGGGCGAGACCGCCATGGCTCTGTTCCAGACGCTCCAACAGGCGCCGAAACGGGGCGGTGTCGCGGCCGGAAGCGAGCAGGTAACGCCCCGCCTCGCGGTCAGCCTCAAATTCGAACTCCCGGGAATAACCCGTTTCGACCAGTATCATGGGGAAGGAGGCGAAGGCGGTCTGGATGGAGGCCGCATCCCCCAGCAGCGCCGAGGCCAGCAGATAGACCCCCACGCTCCGCAGCAGCCCGCGGGCGGCATGGCGGTGTTTGACATGGGCGACCTCGTGAGCCAGCACCCCCTCCAGCTCGTCATCGGATTCCGCCAGCGCCACCAATTGGTCGGTGATCACGATCTGGCCGTCGGGCAAAGCGAAGGCGTTGGCGCCGATCTGCTTGCCCCGGCGACACGCCAGCCGGAACGAGACCCCCTCCCCCCCATCCCCGGCCACCTTCCGGAGCAGTCCCTCCAACACGGCGCGCCGCTCCGGCTCCAGCTGCGAAGCGGCGAGATAGTGTTCCTCCATGGCGGCAAAGGTCTGGCGGCTGACCCCGGAAAGCAATCCCGGAGGCAGGCGTTCCGCGGTCCTGTCGGCCAGAAAGGGAATGCCGAAAGCGATCCCCAGCCAGGTCGCCAAAACGATGATTCCGAGGGCGCCCAGGGCCAGGACGAAGCTCGATTCGGCCCGGTGCACCCCCCGCCAGGAGACATTGCGGCGGGTCAGCCGCTCCAGCTCCGCCACGCCTCGAAAATCGCGGCTTTCCAGACAGCTGCCGCCGGGGAGATGGAGCAGCCGCGCCGCCGTTCCCAAGGGGGGTTCGATACGGCAGGCGGCAAAGGGATGCCTGAACAGTTCGCGGCCTTCCTTCAGATCCTCCCCGCGAAGCAGGGCGCCGTCCCAGACCACCTCGACAGGACAGGCGCGGGCGCTGCGGCCGTCGAACCAGTCGGCGCGGAAGCGGATCACAGGCCGATCTCCATGTCGAAGAAATCGGTGGCGGCATCCCCCACGGCTCCCACCTCCTGCTGTTTCAGGCCGGCGGTGAACTCCGACAGGGAAGCGTCGCTCACCACGGTAATGCTCTCGGCGACGTAGCGATGCTTGCGCACTTGAGCCCAAGGAGCCAACAGCCCAACCGACAAAAGCACCGCCACCAGATTGCTGATCTGAATCCAGAGCAGCTTCGGAGCGCGCAGCTCGCAAATAAACTGGACCCGCCCCAGAGAGGTGTGCTCCAGGCAGTGGACGGTGGTTTTGGCGTAGAGAATGACGTTGAGAACGGTGACCACGATGAAACCCACCAACATCGTGCCCATGAAGGTCAGCCCGACGGCGGCCGCCCGCCTCTGCTTCTCGGGAAGATTCATCAGAATTTCGGTGAAATAGCCGGAAAAAAGCGGATAGAAGAAGAAAACCGGCACCACGACCACGACGGCGGCGACCGCCACGCCGAGCAGGTAGTAGAGATAGAAAGCGCCCGCCTTGCCGCAGAAATCGGGGTGCTGCGAACCATACCCCATCTTGCCGTAAAAGTAACGTTTCCGCAGAAAATCCCAGTAGGGGATGAAAAGCCCCAGCGTGATCGGGATCAGCATCGGGGCAAAAAAGAAGACGCGGTAGCACTCGCTCAATTCACCGTGAAAACGGAAGGGAATATTGCAGTAGACGGTGTGGCGGGCCCGGAATCGCAGCGATTTGTGGATCAGAAACGGGAACAGGACCCCGAACAGCAGGGAAGCTGCCGTGTTCAGCAAAGGGTGGACAAAATTCGTCACATTGATGAGAATCAGGCAAACGGTGATGATCAGGTACCCCTTGAAGATCGCCTTCGGATCGGCGGTGTAGGAAAACGGGCGGCCGTCCAGCAGGGTGGCGGAATAAAAGTAGCGCCGTTTGCGGACCTTGGCCCAGGCCAGATAGAGGCCGCAGGTGACGATGGTGAGGCAGGTGTTGACCGCCCAGATGCGGAAATACTCCCCCGCCGTCCCCTTGAACTCCACCTTGCTCGACCGGAGCAGGCGGGGTTCTCCGCTGCCGGGTGCCCCCTTGAGAATGTAGTTGCCGCTGGCGCCGTCGTTGTGGCTCATGCTATTTCTCCTTGCCGGTCGGGACCGGCCCTGGGGTGGTAAAGGGGAAGCCACGGAGAAGAACGCCGCGCCGGCCCCGCGACAAGGATAGCAATCCTTATGCCCGGTTTATAATTTTAGACTCATTATTGCCCCTTTGACAACCGCCAAAACCAGCGCACGCTGCGCCGGCGGGCATCCCCGGCTCTCCGAATATTCGTGGCTATCCTTTCTCCTCCGTCAGGAGCTTGGGCCTCCTGGATCGGAGCCTGGAGCCGGCGGGGCTTTTTCCATAAGTTTGCGCCGGATCGTGACCGGCCGCCACAGCCCTCCCGTGGAAACCGCCCGCCATCCCCATTGCAGCCAGCGCAGCAGCGAGAAGGCCAGCCACAGTGCCCAAGCCAGCATCAAAAGCCGGTAAACGGCCATCGGCAGCGACCAGATCCAGGCCTGGGGCAGGACCGCGGAAGCGCGGTCCTGGTACCAGTTGAGAAGGTTGGCGGAGGAGCCGTTGCCGACGATCTGCATCTGAGGGGAGCCGAGCAGCCCCTGCTGCACCGACACCACCAGGGAATAGAGCGCCGCCGCCGTCAGGACCGCCAGCGCGGCCTGGCACAGGTTGAAAAGCTTGTCCCGGTCTTCAAGCGTGATCCGGGATCTCAGCCCCAGGGCCAGCAGCCAGCCGACCACCAGCAGGGCGTTGATGGGCGGCAACTGGGTCAGGCCAATCCCCAGCAGCAGCCAATGATAAAGTTTCAGCGGCGTCAACGCCGTCAACCCCAGCCCGACGGCCACCGGGATCAGCACCAGCAGCACTCCCCAGAACAGCACCGCCGGCCCCAGACGCGGCCCGCCGGCAAACAGCGTCCAGCGGTCGCGGGGCAGCTCCAGCCGGATGCGGGCGTTGACGCTGTCGGCGCCCACATCGACGGCGGCGGTCCGCAGCAGGGTTTCGATCCCTTGCGGCGCCAGCCACGACAGCTCGATCCGTTTTCCGCCGGGGGTCAACGGAATGGTGACGATACGCCCCTCCTGGCGGATCGGCTGAGCGATGCCGTCCAGGGTGACCCCTTGCAGTTCGGCCCGCTCGGGAAGCTTCAGGGAGTGCTGCCCTCCCCGGCTGCTGCGCCAGGTCAGCGCCAGCCGATACTCCGTGGCCCGGCCGCCGGGCCTCACCGTCAGCAGGCTGTCATCGATGGTCAGGGTCTTCCCCGCCACCCCTTCGGGGCGCGAGATATTCAGGGTCAGCTGTTCCCCCGGCCAGGGACGCCATTCAAGGAGCCGGTTGCCCGCAGGATCCTGATGATGGACCACCGGAATCCCGGCGGTCTCCAGATGCCAGATGGGGCCGGCATCGACCTTCCAGCTTTCGCTCCAGACTTCGCCGCCGGAGGCCGTCAGAACGAGCTGCGGCGCCATCTCCAGGACCGATTCCCACCCGATCCGATCGACATCGGCGGGAACGTGGAGGGTGATAAGACCGTCGGCGACGGTAAAGCCCTCGCTGGTCACCGCCTCCCCCGCCAGCAGGGGCACGCGGATGACCGCCGCGCTCCCGCCCTTAAAAACCCGGACCAGAGAGGTGGAGACCTGCCACCGCAGGCCCAGCGTCACAGTCCGCTCCAGCCGGAAATAGGAGGGAAGCGTCGCGGGTTCCAGAGTGGCGGATTTCTTCTCCCCCGCCTTCGCCAGGCGCCGGAGCTGCAACTGAGAACCGGGGAAGCCCCGGTCGTTGAGCCCTTCCAGCTCCCACCCCTGGCCGGAGGCGGTCACCTTGCGGGGCGGCAGCGGCAGGGAGAGGATCACCGCCTCGCGGTTGGGCAGCGGCCCTTCCATCGTCACCTGATGGCTGCCCGGCGTCAGGGCAATCCAGGAACTGCCGTCGGCCTGCCGGTAAAGGAGCGCCGGCTTGTCATCCAGCCGCACCCGTTCCGGCAGCCACTGATTCCGCTGGCCGGGGAGCGGAACGGAAACCCCGGCTTCGGCATGGAACGTCAGCTCCACGAAAAGCCGCTCCGGGGAAAATCGGATCGACAGCCCCTGACACTCGGCACAGTGGGGAAAACAGTCAGCCGGGGCCAAAAGCCGTTCCCGCAACTGGCCGAGCAGCTCATCGTTGGGGAAATCGGCCCGCACCGGCACGGCACAGACCGCCAACCCGAACACCAGCAGCGGCAGCCAGCCGGCATGGGGGGTGAAGGACCATTTTTTCTCGCTCTGGCGGCGGCTGTCCAGCATCAGCCAGGCCAGCGCCGCCAGCAGCAGCACCCTGGCAAAGGCCAGGATCAGATTGATTTCCGGAGACAGGAGGATCAGTTGGAGTTGCTGAGAGGCCTGAACGGGACCGTTCCAGCGGATCGGGATCGATCGCCACCGCCACTGGGGGAGGCCGGGGCCGGTCTGCACCATGGCGTTGGGATCATGGAGCGGCAACGGGGCCGCCACCTTGGGAGCGGGGGGTTTCGCCAGGGAGGGGACCATCTGGAGCGATTTACTCCGCACATAGGGTTCCGGCGCCGTCTCCATCATCCGATCCGCCATCACCGCCAGTTCCGCGTCGGCCCCGGTCTCCTCCATGAGCGACATCCCCGGGCGCTCCAGTTGGGGATAGATCCCGCATCGCACCTGTTCCACCATGAAGGGGAGCAGCAGAACCAGCAGCGCCGCCAGCGCCAGATTGCGGTAAAGACCGGCCAGCAGCCGAAACCGCCCCGGCGGGAGAACCCGGACCAGGGCCACGGCCACCAGCAGATGGACCCAGATCCAGCGCGGCGCTCCCGGTTCATGGTAGGCCAGCGCCAGGGAAATCAGCGCCACCAGCCCCCAGCGCCAACCCCAGAGCCGCAGCGCCGCCATGGCCACCAGCAGCACCACGAACAGGTCGAGCAGGCTCCATTGGGTGATCCAGGTGCCGGGCACCTGATCGGCGCCCGAGGCATGGAGCAGCCGCCACCCCGGCGGCAGATTCAGGGTCGCCCGGACGTTAACGAAATCCTGGTCCCAGCCGGTGGCGGGGATCTTCAGACCGCGGTTTTCGAGCCGGCTGTCGGCGACCAGGTTCAACTGCCCCCGCCGCAGCTCCACCCCGGTCCCCGGCTGACCCCGGTCCCGGGTGATGAACCGGTCGGCGCCGTCGATGGAAACCCGCCCCAGATGTCCCGGCGGCAGCAGCTCCAGACGCCAGCTCCGGGTCATGGCGCCGTGGATGCGGTCCCGCAGGGTGAAGCCGCCGCCGTCGAAATCGAGCCACAGGGAACGCTCCAGGGAGAGCTGATCGGGAACCGGATCGGGGTCGCCGCGCCGCTTCTCCTTGACGACCAGTTTCGCGCCGGGGGCGACCACGAAGGCAGGGAACCGCCGCCATGCCGCCGGAAGGCCGGTCTGTTGGGGATCGATGCCGGGCGCCCCTTCGATCTCCACCAGCCGGAAATGGGGCCGGGCCTCAAAGACCCAGATCTCCTCCAGACTCAAGGGCTCGCCCGACGCCTCCAGTGCCAGCTCCGTCAAAGGCCCCTGGTGGCGGGCCGTCAGTTCCACCACCCAGCGCCCCGGCCGCACCTGGATCCGCAGCCGTCCGTCCGGTTCGATCCGGATGGGGAGAGGGCTTTTCAGGGCGGCGGGGGCAAAACCCGAAGGGAGCGCCCTTCCGAGCAGCAGCTCCCGGGAACGGCCGCTGACCTCCAATACCAGCTGGGTGGCCAAAACCGGGGGTATGTCATCGGTCAGTTTTCGGAACACCTGGACCTGCAAACGGTTTTCAAGCTCCGCCGGTTCGCGCTCCCCCCCCTTGAGCCACAGCTTTCCATCCTCATCCAGCCGCGGGGGGATTTTCTCGCCGTTCACCGTCACCACCACCAGACCGGTGGCCGGGGGTATGGCCAGATATTCCGGCAGCAGACTCCATGAGAAACGCCCTTCCAGACGATGCCGCCCAACCCCGAGCCGCACCGCGGGCCGCTCCTCTTGAGCGATCACCGGCGCCGCCTTGCCGTCGGAACGCACCTCCGTCGGCCAATGGCCGTCTCCGACCGGAAGCGGGACCGCCCCCTCGCTGAAGAGCTCCCATTCCTGAGTGAAGCTCCCGCCCTTGGAATCGAGCCGCAGCTCCAGTTCCCCCGGCCACTGGCAGCGGCGCTCGCCGGCGTCATGGTAAGCGGCCGGGCAGGAGGCCTCCTCATGGCCGTGCAACACCCAACCGATCCAGGGCTTGAGAGGTTCCGGAACCTGTTCCCGCGGCAACGATTTGCCGGCAGCGGGAGAAACCAGCAACGCCAACCCGAACAGCACCCACAACCACCGTTTTGCCCCGGCCATCGACCGCTCCCTTTCCTTCATCAGGGTTGAACTATCTTTTTTCAAAATGACGAGCCCCCTCACGGTTTGCGCCCGACACCGCCATCCAAGGGGCAGAGCGCCAAAAGCCCTCCCCCCGACAAGGCGCACGGTTTTCCTGATGAACCGCACCATGGATGCCACCCGGCAAAGCGGCCTTTTTCCGGGAGCCCGTCCGATTCACCAGCCGACTGTGAAACATATTACCCCGAAAATGGCCATCCTGTTTCAGGGAAAAATCAAAAGAATCCGGACTCGCCCATTTCATCCTTTGAGCTGCTTCCGAAGTTCTTCCCACCCCGGCTCCGGAAGCCGGTGGAACTTTCCGGGCCACCGCCGCGCAAGGAGAGAGACGGAAGAATGGCGATCTCTGTTATACTCTTGGGAAATCGATGCATTCGCGGGAGCAGCGGGATGGAAGAAGCGCGTTCCTTTCTGGCCTCGATCGTCGAGGGTTCGGACGACGCCATCATCGGCCTGACGCCGGAAGGGCGCATCGCCAGCTGGAATGGCGGCGCCGAAACCATCTATGGCTACGGCCGCGCCGAGGCGATGGGCCGCCCGTTTTCGATTCTTTTGCTGCCGGAGCGCTCCGACGAGATGGCCGCCATCCGCCTGCGCCTCCAGCGGGGGGAACGGATCCGGCATTTCCAGACCCTGCATCTGCGCAAAGACGGCCAGGTCCTTTCGATTTCCCTGTCGGTCTTTCCGGTCCGGGATCTCTTCGGCCGGATCATCGGGGCCTCGGCGATCGCCCGGGATCTGACCCGGAGCTTTCAGACCGCGGAGATGATGCGGGAAGCCGAGGGGATGTACCAGTTGCTGTTCTCGGCCGGGTCGGACGCCATCCTGCTGTGCGACGCCGATCAGGAACAGATCATCAATGTCAACGACGCCGCCCTCCAGCTCTACGGTTACGGCCGTGACGATTTTTCCCGGCTTACGCTTAAAGACCTGAGCGCCGACTCCGGGGAAAGCCGGCGCGAGACCGAACCCGGCCGGGCCGGGGGGATCAACCATCTCCCCCCGGCCCGGCACCGCAAGAAAGACGGCACCCTCTTCGAGGCCGAGATGTCGACCGGAATCTTCCACTGGAAAGGGCGGCGGCTGCTGGTGGGGATCGTCCGCGACATCACGGAACGCAAACGCATCCAGGAACTCAAACACTCCCTGGCCCTGGCCAAAGAGGTCCAGACCCATCTCCTCCCCCGCCATCCCCCCCGGCTGGAGCGGTTCGAGCTCTTTTCCCGCACCCTCTACTGCCAGGAGATCGGTGGGGATTACTTCGATTTCTTCGACCGCCGCCTCGACCGCGACGGCACCCTCGGCTTCGCCGTCGGGGACGTCTCGGGGCACGGCATCGGAGCGGCGCTGCTGATGGCCCTGGTCCGGGGGGTGCTGCGGACCGAGGCCGAACATGACCCCTCGGAGCTGGGGGAGCTGTTCCGGATCCTGAACCGCTCCCTTTTGAGGGATACCGGGGACGAGCTCTTCATGACGCTTTTTTACGGGGTTTTGGACACCCGCTCCGGCTCCCTGTCCTGGAACTCCGCCGGACACGGCCCGGTGTTCTGGTACCAGGCCGGCGACCGGCGGATCGGGGAACTGCCGGCAACCGGAATCCCGCTGGGGATCGAGGAGCAGGCGACCTATCCCCCCGCCGCCCCCATCGCCCTCCGGGCGGGAGACATCCTGCTGATCGGCACCGACGGTCTCTGGGAGGCCCGCAACCCCCAAGGGGAGATGTTCGACACCAGCCGGCTGCGCCAGGTGCTGGCCACCTGGTCGGGGAAACCGGCCCGCGACATCTATCAGGCCGTGATCGACAAGGTGACCTTCTTCTGCCGGGGAGAGCGCCAGGACGACATGACCCTCATGGTCATCAAGGCCTTGTCCTGAAATAAGGGCTCCCGGCGCCGGAGCCTCTCCGACATCCAGCGAAAGGGCGGGACGATTTCCATGTGCGGACGCTTTTTTCTGATACTGACCCGAAAGGATCTCCTGGAAATATTCGGCCTGGCCAAAAACGGCCTCCCGGAACCGCGCTTCAATATCGCCCCCTCCCAAAACATCCCCGCTATCCGCCGGGAGGATTCCGGCCCCCGCCTGGCGATGCTCCGCTGGGGGCTGATCCCACCCTGGGCCAAGGATCCGAAAATCGGCTTCCGGACCATTAACGCCCGCTCCGAAACGGCCGCCTCCATGCCCTCCTTCCGCGCCGCCTTCCGGCAGCGACGCTGCCTGATCCCCGCCAGCGGTTTCTTTGAGTGGGACCGACGATCCGGCAGCCGCCGCCCCTATCAGGTGCGCCGCGCCGACGGCCGCCCCATGGCCTTTGCGGGACTCTGGGAACAGTGGCGGAACCCCCAGGACAAAAACGTCATCGAATCCTGCGCCATCCTCACCACGGAAGCCAACGAAGAGATCTCCCGCATCCACGATCGGATGCCGGCGATCCTGGAGCCATCCGAATTCTCTTTGTGGCTCGATCCCGAGGAACGGCGGCCCGACAGGCTCCAGCCGCTGCTGCGCCCGCTGGGAAACGGCCGATTGCGTCTGCAGCCCGTTTCGCCTTACGTCAACAACCCCCGCCATGAGGGGGAACAATGCCTTCAACCGGCGCCGGAAACGGACTGACCACGGAGGACCGGTTCCGGAGACTTTTTGAAGCTGAGAAAAAAATGGAGGACGGATGATGAAAAACCAGTGGGAATTCTACCGAAAGCGGCTGCTGGATCTGCGCCGAGAACTCCTGGACGAATTCAAACGTGAGAATCTCCAGGCGGCCGACCTGAAAGACGAGGGAGTGCCCGATGTGGAGGATCTCAGCCAGGCCGACCGTGTCGGGGAATATCTGCATCTGCTCGGCGACAGGGCCCGGCAAGAGCTGGTGCTGATCGACGAAGCCCTGGACTGCCTCGGGAGCGGCAGCTTTGGGCTGTGCCAGCAATGCGGGAAAGAGATCGACGCGGAACGGCTGGCCATTCGGCCCCACGCCCGTTTCTGCGTAGCCTGCAAGGAACGGGTGGAGCAGGAGGAGCAACTGAAATCCGGAGAGGAAAAGGGGAAACTCTGATCGTTCCGCCGCCGCATCGAAACCCGAAAAACAAAAAACGCCGGAGGCTGTCGCCTCCGGCGCTCAAATCAAGCGAGGAGTTAGCCCGCTCGCCGCCAGGCCTCCCTGAAATCCATCAGTTTCTGGCAAAAGAGTTCGGGCTCCACCGGGCATCCCAGCAAATAACCCTGGATCTCGTCGCACCCCTGTTCCTTCAGAAAACGCAACTGCTCCTCGGTTTCCACCCCTTCCGCCACCACCTTCAGATTCAGAATCCGGGCCAGGGACAGGGTCATGCGGACGATGGTGCTCTGATGATAATTGGCGGGGATGTCGGTGACGCAATGGTGGTCGATCTTGATGCGGTCAATGGGAAAATCCCGCAGATAGTTGAGCGAAGAAAACCCGGTGCCGAAATCGTCGATGGCCAATTGCACCCCCCGTTCCTTGAGCCGCTTGAGGATGGCGACGTTGGCCGCGGCGTTCCCCATGATCAGGCGCTCCGTCAGTTCCAGTTCCAGGGACTCGGGCCGGAGACCGGTATCCTGGAGGATATCGTCAACTTCGGCCATCAATTCCGGCTGCTGCAACTGGAAGGCGGAAAGGTTGACCGCCACCCGCAGTTCCGGAACGCCGCTCTGCTGCCAGACCCGGCACTGACGGCACGCCGAGCGCAAAACCCATTCCCCGATGGAACCGATGAGCCCGGTTTCTTCGGCCAGGGGGACGAAAAGAGCGGGGGAGAGGATCCCCTGTTCCGGGTGGCGCCAGCGAAGCAGGGCCTCGGCGGCCGTGATCCGACCGCTTTTCAGATCCAGCTGCGGTTGATAGACCAGGAAAAATTCGTCCCGCTCCAGGGCCGCGCGCAAATCGGCTTCCCCTTGGCGGCGCCGCGAGGCGTTCTGGTTCATCTGCCGGGAATAGAAGGCATAGGCGTTGCGGCCCTTGGCCTTGGCCGCGTACATCGCCATGTCGGCGTGCATGAGAAGCTTCTCGGCATCGGTTCCGTTTTCCGGGAAAAAGGCGATGCCGACGCTGGTGGAGATGGAAATTTCCCGGCCGTTCACGGTGACCGGGAGCGAGATGATCTTCAGGATTTTTTCCGCCACGGTCGAGGCGTCGTGTTCCTTTTCGACCGAAGTGAGCAGATGGGCGAATTCATCCCCGCCGATCCGGGCCAGGGTATCGTCGGCGCGTACATGCTTTCTCAGACGGGAGCTGGTTTCCCGCAGCAGCCAATCCCCCTGCTGATGGCCGAAGGAATCGTTGATGTTTTTGAAATGGTCCAGATCGAAGAACAGCAGCGCGAGTCTTCCGCCGTTGCGTCGGGCATGATGGATGGCCTGGATCAAACGTTCCTGAAACAGGGTGCGGTTCGGCAGCCCGGTCAGGGGATCGTAATAAGCCATCTCCAGAATTTTTTGCTCCGCCGATTTCTGCCTGATCAAAAGCCGTTGGACTTCAATGCATAGAGCAATGAGCAGCACCAGGAAAGCGCCGATGAGAACCAGCAGCAGGATGGAAGGCTTCCTGATCTTGTCATCCAGCAGTCGCTTCTGCGGCGAGACATCGAAATCGAATTCAAAAGCCCCGGCAAAATCGGCGCCGTGGCCCATCGCCACATAGGTTTTGGCCACATCCCGCAGCACCTCCCCCTTCGGCGTCCCCTGGACCTCTTCGACGATCCTGGCGCAGGACTGTTCCCTGGCCGCCTGGTTTTTAAGGAAGGGCTCCCCTTTGACACGCCCTATCTCTTCGGGATTCGTGGAAAAAAGAATCACCCCTTCCCGACTGATCACCTTGGCCCTTATCAAATGAAATTTTTCTGCAACTTTTTTGATTTTTTCCTGTTGATCCGGTGTCAAAGAATGGCAGAACGGTTCCTTTTTTGGGAACTGCAGAAACTCGTCCATGTGGCTGGCGACATGAACAGCCTCCCGCTCGAAATCCTTGGAGAGATTCTCGATCAGACTCGGCTCGAGAATCTGGATGTTGTAGATAGGCAGAACCAAGCCCCAGAGGCAGGCAATTACAAAAACAAATAAAAACAAATTCATTTTATGCATAACAATACCTCAAATGAAATTCAGCTCTTGCATGCAATGAACGCACCCATTGCCTATTCATCCCCAACCAACGGCACGGCATCGCCTATTTCCGGGATCAAGCCCTCTTTCATTCATATCCCCTGTTCTTCTCCCCGGAAGGCCAGGATTGTTTGCCCCTTGACTTACGCAAAAGTTACGCATATTCTTGAAACAGCCATTTCCTATCGGGAATAACCATGACCGCCCTCACCCCCAAGCAGAAAAAGCTCCTCGATTTCATCCGCGCCTACACCGAACGGGCCGGCTACGCCCCCTCGCAGCAGGAGATCGCCGCCGCCTTCGGCTTCAAGTCGCTCGGCACCGTCCAGAACTACCTGGTGCGGCTGGAGCGCCAGGGGCTGCTGGTCAAG
>JAFGOW010000061.1 GCA_016926265.1 Deltaproteobacteria bacterium
CGATCCGGGTCCGATGCCGACCTTGACCGCGTCGGCGCCGGCCTCAATGAGAACCTGGGCCGCTTCGGCGGTGGCGACGTTGCCGGCGATGAGCTGCAGGCCGGGGTAGGAGAGCTTGATATCCCGAACCGCGTCGATCACCCCCTGGGAGTGGCCATGGGCGGTATCGACCACGATCACGTCGACCCCGGCCTTGACCAGCAGTTCCACCCGGCGATGGCGATCAGCGCCGGGGCCGATGGCGGCGCCGACGATCAGACGCCCGAGCTGATCCTTGCTGGCGTTGGGGTACTTGCGAACCTTTTCGATATCCTTGATGGTGATCAGCCCTTTGAGGACATTGTTGTCATCCACCACCAGGAGCTTTTCGATGCGGTGTTTGTGAAGATGCTGCTTGGCGTCCTCCAGGGTGGTTCCCGGCGGTACCGTGACCAGATTCTCCTTGGTCATGACGTGGTGGATCGGTTGCTCAAGATCGGTTTCGAAACGCAGATCCCGGTTGGTGAGAATCCCGACCAGCTTGCCGTTTTCCGTAATCGGCACCCCGGAGATCCGGTACTTTCGCATCATGTCCAAAGCGTCCCGGATCTTCTGGTGCGGGCTCATGGTGATCGGATCGACGATCATGCCGCTTTCCGACTTCTTGACCTGATCCACCTCCAGGGCCTGTTCCTCCGGGGTCATGTTCTTGTGTATCACCCCCAGCCCTCCCTCGCGGGACATGCAGATCGCGGTGCGCGATTCGGTCACCGTATCCATGGCCGCCGACACCAGCGGAATGTTGAGCTTGATCTCCCGGGTCAGCCACGTGGTCAGTTCGGCTTCCTTGGGAAGAACCGTGGAATGGGCCGGAACCAGGAGCACATCATCAAAGGTCAAACCTTCCCTCAGGCGGAGCTCGGACATGGTATTCTCCTTGGGCTGGAAAAAAGGAACTACAAAATTTTTAATCGATAATGGTACTCCTTTTGCGAGTTGTAGTCAAAAGGAAAAATGTCTTTTTCAGTTGGGGATAAACTCCTCGCGGCCACCAATACGGTAAAGGAGTTCGGTCAAGAGCCGCACGGTAGCGTCGAGATCGGCCTCGGAAAGCACCTCCACCGGGGTATGCATGTAACGCAGCGGCACACTCACCAGGGCCGCGGCCACCCCGTCGCGGTTGACCTGAATGACGTTGGCGTCGGTGCCGGTGGCGCGGGCCGCGGCTTCCACCTGGAAGGGAATTTCCTGGTCGCGGGCGGTTTCCGTCAGCAACTGAAACAGGCGCGGGTTGATGTTGGCCCCCCGACTCAGGATCGGCCCCTGCCCGAGTTTGATTTCTCCCAGCTCCTTTTTTTCGATCTCGGGGCAGTCGGTGGCGAAACTGACGTCGATGGCGATGCCGATGTCCGGAGCGATGCCGTAGGCGCTGGTTTTGGCGCCGCGCAGCCCGATCTCCTCCTGGACCGTGAAAACCCCGTAAAGATCGACCTCGCAGGAACCCCGGCGGCGCACCTCCTTGAGCACCTGCGCCACCACAAAGGCCCCCATCTTGTCGTCAAAGGCCCGGGAGGTGAGGCGGTCCCCCTGCAACCGCTCCAGGGCGACGGCGAAGGTGATCGGATCGCCGATGGCGACCAGGCCCGCGGCTTCTTCCTTGCCAGCGGCGCCGATGTCGATGAACTGGTTCTTGAACTTCACCACGGTTTCCCGGTCCTTCGATTCCATGAGATGGATCGGCTTTTTCCCCACCACCCCCAATATCGGCCCCTGGCCGGCATGGATGGTCACCCGCTGTCCCGGCACGATGTGGGGGTCAATGCCGCCGATGGGCTGAAAGTAAATAAAACCGTTGTCATCAATGTACTGGACGATGAAACCGATCTCGTCGCAGTGTCCCGCCAGCATCACCTTGGTGGCGTTCTCCTTTTCCCCACGGATACGGGCGATCACGTTCCCCATCAGGTCGGTGCGGATCTCGTCGGCCACCCCTTGCATCTCGGCGCGCAGCCGACGCTGAGCCGGCTGCTCATACCCCGAAGGGCTGGGAGCCGCTACCAGTTCCTTAAGAAAATCAAAATCCTGCTGATTCATTTTACAGCCTCCACAAAAAGGGCGGGACGCTTTCACTCCAATCCGGCCCTATCGGTTATGTACCACGGCCAAACAGTGCTGTTCATGCCGCCATCCATGGTCTACAGGGTCAAAACCCTCCCCGTCACCTTCTTTACCAGCAACTCCGAATTGCGCCGCATGCCAACAATTTGCTCCGGGGTGAGCCCGGCGCCGAGAGCGATTTTTTCCGCCTTGGCCCAGGGGGTCAGATCGTCGGGGGAATGGCTGTCGGTGTCGATCACCAGTCCGGCCCCGATCGCCATGGCCAGCTTCGCCACATAGCCGTTGGCCAGGGAATGCCCTTTGCGGGTGCTGATCTCCAACAGCACTCCCCGCTCCTTGGCCAGATGCACCTCTTCCGGGGTGATCAGGCCGGGGTGGGCGAGGATATCGACACCGGCCAAAATGGCAGCGCGGTTGGTTCCCGGCGCCACCGGCTCGGACAGAGTTTCGCCGTGGCAGACCACCACCTGGGCCCCCAGTTTCCGGACCTCGGCCACCGCGGCCGCGATCATGGGGGGAGGCAGATGGGTCAGCTCGATGCCGGCCAGAACCTCGATCCCAAAATGCTCCCTCAGACCGGCAATCCCCCGCAAGAGCCTGGGGATGATCAGATCGAAGTTGGAAAAATCGCCGTGATCGGCGATGGCGATGGCCCGGTAACCGGCCACAGCGGCGCGACGCACCAATTCCGAGGGGATCAGTTCGCCGTCGCTAAAAATAGAATGGGTATGGAGATCAATCATTTTTCATCCCGTCCGGCATAGCAGTTGGTTAAAAAAGCCGCTGTCAGGCTGGCCAGCAGCCGCCGCCAGGCGCCCCGCCCCCCTGGGTAGAGGCGGACGCCGCTGTCGCGGCCGGGCTGCAGGGTGACCCGCACCACCGGCACCTTTCGATTGCGGAAAAAGGCCTCCGCCTCCCTCTTTTCAGCATGGGGGGGAAGGGAAAGAACCCCGATCATGCGGCGCGAAAAGGGAGACCACAAAGGAGCGGCTTCGGGTGCGGCGGAAAGGCAGAAAAAACGCAGGGAAAAGACCTCCCCCACATGAAGACGCCCCAGATTCCCGGCCCGAAACGGATTGTCTTGACCCGCCATTTCCGGGTCGGGGTCAAACTCCCGAATCCCTTTCAGGGTTTCCAATAAGAGATGAAGGTCTGCCGGGGAGCTGTAAAGAACGATGATTTTGGCCGAACCTTCTTCCAGCAGCAGATCCTTTTCTCCGAGGCAGTCCCGGATGCCGACCACATCCGCGGGGTTAAGCAGGGGCCGGTTGTCCTGGAGAACCGGGTTGGAATCCTGCTGGCATTCGAGAATCTTCTTGTCGATCAAAACCTTGAGGATGTGAAGAACCTCAAAGTCGGGGGGAGAGGCCTTGTCCAGGATATCTTCCACCTTGTCGTAATATTCGAGCAGGTTGATCACCTCCTGGGTGGAGGGGCGCAACCCCTTGGGGAGGTTTTCCCTGGAAATCCGGAGTTTAAGAACAGCGTCCAGGGACGGAAGGGAATCCGCCATGGAATCCATTTCATCCTTCTGGCGCAAACCTTCCATAATCAAATAATCGGTAGGAACCTGAATGCGGATCTCGGTCCTCGGGGTGCCCTGCACGAAATGGAAATTGCCCGCCGTCCAGGAGAGGAGCCTGAAGAAGGCCTTCTCGCCGTTGGCCGAGCCGGTCTGGGCATTGATCACATTCCCTTCCAAGAGATGGACTTTCCCTTTCAACTTGCCCCGTTTCAGGGTCAGCAGACCATCCTTGCGGTTGAGGTTGAAAACCTGCAGCAGGTCAACCAGGGACATCTGGCTGAGGTTCCCCTCGATCACGGTCCGCCCTTCATCCGGTTCCACCTCCTCAAACTGTTTCAGGGCGCGGATGATGCGGCTGACCAGCTGCTCCCGGTTGAAGGGGCGCGGGATAAAGGCATCGCGCCCCTCGCGCAGCATCCCGAACACCCCCCGTTCCTGCTCATCGACGCCGACAATGAAAATGTCGATTTCAGCGGTTTTGGGGTTTCGGCGCAGGATGCGCACCAGGCGCGGCGCCGACAGCACCGAGAGATTCATGTCCAGCACCAGCAGCCGGGGGGGGGAGGCCACGCTGGCATGCAAGGCCTCGGTGCCGTTCAGGCACATCCGGCCGTTATACCCCTGTTTGGACAGCAACGCCGGAAGGTGATGAAGTTCGGGGATGTCGCCGGCGATAATCAGATGGGAACTTTTCGAGATCACGACGTCACATCTGCTCCTGGAGACGATACTGTTCCTGCAGCTTGAGGATCATGTTTTCCACAAAATAGAAATCCGAGCTGTGAAACCCCAGCCACTCCCCGTTTTCGTCCTGGCGGTGTGTGATCAAGGCGTAGGCGAATTCCTCGCTCAAGTAGAAGAAAAAGGGGAAACGGGCAAAACCCGGATCGGAGATGTGCAAGGGGATAATGCGCTGGTAATCCCACTCTTCCCTGCGGTTTCCTCCCAGCAGATAGACCGAGGTGGCTGATTTTTCGATCCCTTCCACCAGGGAAAAGCCTTCCAGCACCGAGGCAAAACCGTCGCACCCCCGGTAGATGAATCCCCGCGCCCGTTTCGATTCCACCAGTTCCAGGCAAAAAGAACGCATGGTGGTTTCGATCGTTTCCCCGGTGACCGGGAAAAAACAACTCTCCCCCCCAGCTTCCGGCATTGAGGCCATGATTTTGTCCCGTCCCGCCGCGCAAAGCACATGCTCCATGGCCGTCCAGAAGGGGACATCCTCGATCCCGATCCGAACCGGCAGGCTGTTTTCAATCTGCCGCAGACGATGCTCCGCTACCTCGGACAACTGATGAAAGGTAGCGCCGTCGGAGGGGAACGTGGCGGCCCGGACCCGAACCAGGGGAGTGCAGATTTTGCCAACCTGGACCGGGCTCCCGGCGGAAGGCCGCAGCAGCCGCAGAATACGCCGCTGGGTCAGCAGCGCCCCCCAGAAATCGGTTTCCGGGAGGAGAATAAAATACTCATCGGGCTGATCCATGGCCATGATATCGGCCTCGCGCAGCGTGGTGTTGACCGCATCCGCCATCCGGCGCAACGTCTCCTCGACCTCCTTGTCGCTGAAGTTCCCCATGAGATCCTGATAATTCTCAATTTTCAGCTTGAGGATGGAGAGATTGCGACGATAGCGACGGGATTTCAGAATCTCCTTGGAAACGTGATCCCGGAAGAAGGCCATATTGTAGAACTCGCCGCTGGGAGCCCGCAACACATTCTGCTCCAGGCTCCGGAGCAGGAGCGCGTTGTGCAGTCCGCAGGCGGCAAATTCCGCCACCATCTCGGCCAGTTTGAAATCTTTGCGGCTGAACCGCTCCCGGCCGGAAGGCTCCTCGATCCGCAGCAGGGCGATGGTCTCCCCGGCATAGTTGATGGGAACCATGACGGTCCGGGCCTCGGCATCGAAAGCCCCTCCATCCAGAAATTTTTTGCGTTCGCCCTCTCCCAGGGGGAAAACCATCTCCTCGGCTGGAACCTTGGCCAGCCCCCTTACGCTGCGCAGCCGAAAGTGGCGGGCCATCTCCCGATAGAGCCACAAACAGGCGCCGTCGGCGCGCAGCATTTCCATCATCAGATCGGCGATGTGATCCGAGAGCCGGTCGATATCATTGATTTTGAGCAGCTCCAGACACTTCCGCAAGGAAGCCACCATGTAAAAATAATCGATATTTTCGTCCAGCAGCTTGCCATGCTCGCGCCGCACCGACTGCCGGAACAGAATCTTGCCGAGCAGCAGCAGAAAGGCCTCGGGGTCGATCGGCTTGAGAAGGTATTCGGAGGTTCCCTTCTTCATGGCCCGAACCGCCAGACCGACATCGTTGCGGCCCGTCACCGCCAGGATTTCCTGTTCCGGGTTGAGACATTTTACGGCGTCGACAATCTCCAAAACATTCTCACCCTCCAGCTCCATGTCGAGGATCACGAGGTCGAACTCCTCCCGGTAGAGATACTCCAGACCCCCTTTGCCGCTGTCCGCCGTGACGATATGGTACCCCTCCTTCTCCAGGAGAACCCGGTAAAACCCCCGGAAATAGCGTTCATCGTCAATCGCCAGAATTTTACCCTTGGCCATAACACCTCGCCGATTGATAGCAACCGCCATACTCGCCGAGCTGGGAATTGCGATAGGAAGCGGTCACCGCCACCGGCACCACCATCCCGATCAATTGGGAATCTCCGAAGAAGTTGACGATGCGTCCCCAGGTAGTGCGTCCGAACAGTTGCCCCCTGCCCTGACGGCTCTCCCCCTCCACCAGCACCGGCAGGGTTCGGCCGACATCCTGCTCCCAAATGGCGGCGCCGATCCCCTCCTGGAGTTCCAGCAAGCGTTCAAAGCGCCGCTGCTTGACCTCGTCGGGCACGGGGTCGGAACGCCGCAGCGCCTGAGTGCCCGGACGGGGAGAGTAGAGGAAGGTATAGATATCAGCATAGCGGACCTGGGCCGTCATCTCCAGGGTGGCGTCGAAATCTTCCTCCGTTTCCCCCGGAAAACCGACAATGAGATCCGAGGTGAAGCGGATTTCAGGGCAGGCCGCGCGCAAACGTCGAACCTTGTCCAGATAGGCCCCGGCCGTATATCCTCGGCCCATCTCCTTCAGCACCCGATCGGAGCCGCTCTGCAGCGGCAAATGGATGTGGCGGCAAAGTTTGGGCAGGGTGGCGAAACAGTCGATGAGCCGATCGGAAATATCCTTGGGATGGGAAGTGACGAAACGAATCCTCTCCAGGCCTGGGACATCATGGACCGCACGCAAAAGGTCGGCAAAGGAGATCTCGCCGGGGCCGTTACGCCCATAGGAATTGACGTTCTGGCCGATCAGCGTCACCTC
>JAFGOW010000008.1 GCA_016926265.1 Deltaproteobacteria bacterium
CTCATCGTCTACGACGACCTCACCCGCCATGCCCGCGCCTATCGGGAGCTTTCCCTGCTGCTGCGGCGGCCGCCGGGCCGCGAGGCGTTTCCGGGGGACATCTTCTACATCCACTCCCGACTGCTGGAACGCGCCACCCATCTGCGGGCGGAGCGGGGGGGCGGCTCGCTGACCGCGCTCCCCATTGTCGAGACCGAGGCCCAGAACCTCTCCGCCTACATCCCCACCAATCTGATCTCCATCACCGACGGCCAGATCTATCTCTCTCCCGATCTGTTCCGCAAGGGGCTGCTCCCGCCCATCGACATCGGCAAGTCGGTCTCCCGGGTCGGCGGCAAGACCCAGCTCCCCGCCTACCGGGCCGTGACCGCCGACCTGCGCCTCACCTATTCCCAGTTCGAGGAACTGGAGGCTTTCGCCCGCTTCGGCACCCGCCTCGACAAGGAGACCCGCGCCACCCTGGAGCGGGGCCGCCGCGTCCGGTGGGCCCTCAAGCAGCCGCAGTTCTCCCCGTGGACGGCCATCGAGCAGCTGCTGGTGCTGCACGGCGTCAACCAGGGGGTTTTCGACCCGATCCCCGAGGAGCGGCTGGCGGCGGCCGAGCAGCGGGTGCGGGATACGGCCGCCGCCCTGCCGGAACTGGCGCGGAAGATCGAAGCGGGGCAGAAGCTGACCGCCGAGGATCTGGAGGCGCTGCGGAAGGCCGCGGCGGATGCCGTCGCGGAGCTGGCCGGAGCGGCCCCTCCAAAAGCAACCTGACAGGCTGACGACACGAGGCCAAGGGGATTGGGAATGCAGACCCTCCAGGAGATGGAACGGAAGCTCAAGACGGTGGCCGACCTCCAGACCGTGGTCAAGACCATGAAGTCGATGGCGGCGGTCAACCTGCGCCATTACGAGGAGGCGGCCCGCTCCCTGGAGGAGTATTTCGCGACGGTGGAACTGGGGCTGCGGGCCATTCTCCGCGAACGCCCCCCGCTCGGGAGGCAGCCGCTTCCCAAAGAGGAGATCGTCATCGTCTTCGGTTCCGATCAGGGGATGGCGGGACGCTTCAACGACGCCCTTCTGAACCGGATCATCGAGGATTTCAAAGACGAAAAACCGGCCGGCGGCAAGCGCCGTTTCTGGCTGGTGGGGGGCAAGGCCCTGGCCGCTCTGGAAGACTCCTTCGGGCCGCCGGAACACCTTTTTCCCCTTCCGCCGTCGCCGGATGGGATCGCGGACCAGGTCCAGGAACTGCTGCTGGCCTTCGAGGCCCATCGCCCCCAAAAAGGTGACGCCCGCCTGACCCTGTTTCACAACGCCCCGACCGGCGGCATCGGTTACGGGCAGCAACGGGTGACGCTGCTGCCGCCGGACCGGAACTGGCTGGCCAAGCTCGGCGAACGCCGCTGGCCGACCAACCAGCTCCCCCACCGCACCCTCTCCTGGGAAGCCCTGTTCGGCGCCCTGCTGGGGGAATATCTGTTTGCCGGCCTTTACCGCGCCTTCGCCGCTTCCATGGCAGCGGAAAACGCGGCCCGCCTCGCCTCCATGCAACGCGCCGAAAAAAACATCGAGGAGCGGCACGGCGATCTGACCGCGGACTATCACGCCCTGCGCCAGAACTCCATCTCCGAAGAGCTCTCCGACATCCTCTCCGGCTTCGAGGTTCTGTCCCGCTGACGATTTCCAGCCATCCAGTCAGCTGTTCACTTTGGCCGCGATCGTTTTCCGCAGCGATCGCAAGGACGAAAAGAAGGAAGAAAAAGGGAGGGTTTCCTTTGCGCCCTTGGCGTCTTGAGTGAGCTTGAGCGAGCGGGCGTGAATCCAAAAACCTTGGTTCACGCGGAGAAAAGCAAAAACCATCGTAACTGCTCAGCCCGTAGAAAAAGCTGATTTTCACCCCATAAGGGAGTGGGGAACAGGCCAAACCATTCCAAAAACCTGGATCCCCGACAACACCATTCGGGGATGACACCGGAAGGCCCCAACCTGTCATTCCCGAAATCTTTTATCGGGAATCCAGAGATTTTGATTGCTTAGGTGCGTATGGGTTCTGAAAAACTTCGCCACTGAAAGTGAGATATGGTGAATAGTTACAAACCATCAAAAGAGGGTGGTTTCCTTTGCCGCCTTTGCGTTCTTGAGCGAGGATGGCGAGCGGGCGGTGAAAACAAGGTCTTGGTTCACGCGGAGACGAAGACTGCCAAGCGATGCAACCACCAAGCGATGTGAAAGTTTTGAACCGGCTCCTCGGCGACATCTACGGCCCAGAAAACGAAGCGACCCGGCGCGTTCCAACAAAATTCCCGATTCAGGGGCAGGGGCGGCCGTCGAGAGGGGAGCAGGAATGATTTTCCCGGTCGAAGAGCCCGTCCAGCGGGGAACGCTGCGGCTGGCCGGCGGCCGCCGGCGGGGAAACCCGCACCGGGAACGGAGAGAGGATCTGAGGGATGGTGGTGAAGCCCCGGGCGGCCAGACAGATCTTGTTGCTCAGCAGCCGCAACCGGTTCCCGAGGGAGAGCTCC
>JAFGOW010000062.1 GCA_016926265.1 Deltaproteobacteria bacterium
AGGATGGTCTGGCTGCAATCCTCGATATTGCAGCCGAGGGCGGCCAGTGAGGCAGCGACCTTGGACACGATGCCGGGACGGTCCTTGCCCAGCACCGACAAAACAAGTTTCCGCATCGTTTCACTCCCTTGCCAGACGGCGGTGGATGTTTCCGAAATACCGGCCACGAATAGGAAAAGGCCCACCGGAGCGGACCTTCTTCCTACAATAAGGGATCCCCTATACAGGATGTGACCGGACTATTTGGCTTCCTTTTCCTTCTCGGCCTGGGCTTTGGCCATGGTGCCGAACAGATCCACAAAGGCCCCCGGCCGGTCCAGTTGAGACAACTTGGGGCGCACCGAGGGCCACATCCTCCCCTGATTTTCCATCCAGTTTTCGCACTGCTGGATGTGGCAGTCGATCATGGCCTCGGAAATGGGTTCGGTGGCCTGGCAGTGGGTGCAAAGTTCATGAGACTTCCCATCTTCCGTCTTGATGATCTGGAACACACAGTAGTAACCGCACTCGTTGCATTTCCTGCGGTAATATCTTTCTTCTTCAGCCATTTTCCAATTCCTTTCTTTGGTGAATAAACTTCAGAGCGATTAATTATGGGCGGTGGCAAGGGGCTGAGTCAAGGGGAAAACCAGGAGGATCAACCAGACCGAAGAGGGCTCGAAAACGAGCCGGGGGCTGGAACGGAAGCCTCGGTGCCGCCTCCCGATTGCGGACCATGGCCGATGTCGTTCGATCTTGGTCCCGGATTGCCTGGAATTTCCGGTGCTGGTAAAATGGCCGCTGTGGCTCGAATCGTCACCTCTGGATTTTTGGGGGGTTTTATGGAAAAATCCGCCAGCGAAAACGCCTTCTCTCCCAAACCCCGGAATCTTTTATGAATCAGGGCCAGACACCAAACGACATCGTTTTTTTCCGCCGCCAGTATCAGCGGTATCTGGAGGATCCCAGCCAAGTGGGAGCCGAGTGGCGGGAGTTCTTTGGCGGGCTGGCCGACGACCTGGGGCCAGCCGCTCCTCCGGCTGCGGGTCGGATGGGGAAGGAAGCGGCGGTGCAGTCGCTGATCGAGCGATTCCGCGAAAGCGGCCATCGCCTGGCCAGGGTCAATCCCCTGCAACCCGACCCGGCGCCTGACCCCCTGCTGGCAATCGCCGCCTTCGGCCTCGATGAGGCCGATCTGGTGCAACCTTTCCACCCGCGCGATTTCCCCCGCCGCGAAGCCCCGTTAAGGGAGATTCTGGAGATCCTCCGCGAAACCTATTGCGGCTCCGTCGGCGTCGAATTCATGCACATCCAGCAACCGGAGGAGCGGCGCTGGCTTCAGGAACGGATGGAGGAAAACCGCAACCGCCCGCTTTTTTCTCCCCAGCAAAAATCCGGCATTCTCCAGAAACTTCTGGAAGCCGTTCTTTTCGAACGTTTTCTGCACCAGCGGTTTCGCGGCCAGCAACGTTTCTCCCTGGAGGGGGGGGAGGTCCTCATCCCGTTCCTCGATACCCTGGTTCAAGCAGGCGGCGAAGAGGGCCTCGGCGAGATGGTCTTCGGCATGGCCCACCGCGGCCGGCTCAACGTCCTCGCCACTATTTTCGGCAAACCCCTGGAACAGATCTTATCGGAATTCCGGGACAATCTCGAGCTGGGCGTAATCGGCGACGGCGACCTCAAATACCATAAGGGTTTTTCCGTTGACGTGGCCACCGCCTGCGGCCGTTCCGTTCATCTGACCATGGCCTCCAACCCCAGTCATCTCGAAGCGGTCGATCCGGTGGTGGAGGGAAAGACCCGCGCCAAACAGGAATTCGCCGGGGGGGACGCGCGGGCGCGGATTCTGGCGGTGCTGTTGCATGGCGACGCCGCCTTCCCGGGGCAGGGGATCGCGGCGGAAACCTTGAACCTCTCCCAGCTCGAAGGCTATGGCACCGGCGGCACAATCCACGTCGTCCTCAACAACCAGATCGGCTTCACCACCGGGCCGAAGGATGCCCGCTCCACCCCCTACGCCACCGATGTCGCCAAGATGCTCATGGTGCCGATCTTCCACGTCAGCGGCGAGGACCCGGAAGCGGCCGTCCACGTGGCCCGCCTCGCCATCGACTACCGGCAGCGGTTCCGACGCGACGTGGTGGTGGAAATCCTCTGCTTTCGCCGTCACGGGCATGCCGAGTGGGACGAAACCTCCTTCACCCAGCCGCTCTTGGCCCAAAAAATCGAACAGCTCCCGCCGCTGGACGAACTCTATGCCCGCCGCCTGGCAGCCGATGGCGTCAGCGAGAAACAGGGACGTCAGATGGCCTCAGGGATCACGGACCGGCTTGAAACCGCCTTCGCCGTGGAACAGGTGCGCCTCCAAACGGATTTCCACGGCAAATGGAAATACGTGGAACGGGATTACCGTCCGCTGGAGATCCGGACCGGGGTTCCGGGCGAGCGGCTGATCGATTTCGCGGAGCAGCTGGCCGAACTCCCGCCCGGCTTTTCCCTCCACCCCTTGGTCTCCCGGCTGCTGGAGGAGCGGCGGCGGGCGGTTCTGGAAGGCAACGGAATCGACTGGGCCAACGCTGAAGCCCTGGCTTTTGCCTCCCTGGTCCACGAGGGGGTCGCGGTGCGGCTTTCCGGCCAGGATTCGCGGCGCGGCACCTTCAATCAGCGCCACGCGGTGCTCTTCGACAGCCGCGACGGCTCCCCCTACATCCCCCACCAAGCGGTCTGCGCCCGCGGCGGCAAATTCCAGGTTTACGACAGCATGCTCTCGGAAGCCGCGGTGCTCGGCTTCGAATTCGGCTACTCCCTGGCCACTCCTTACGGGCTGACGATCTGGGAGGCCCAGTTCGGGGATTTCTGCAACGGCGCCCAGGTTATCATCGACCAGTTCCTGGCCGGCAGCCAGACCAAATGGAACCAGCTCAGCAACCTGGTGCTGTTCCTGCCCCACGGCTACGAAGGGCAGGGAGCCGAGCATTCCAGCGCCCGCATCGAACGGTTTCTGCAGCTTGCCGCCGACGACAATATCCAGGTGACCTATCCCTCCACCCCGGCCCAGTTCTTCCATCTGCTGCGGCGTCAGATCAAACAGCCCTTCCGGCGGCCGCTGGTGGTTTTCACCCCCAAGGGCCTGCTGCGCGATCCGGCCTGCCGCTCCTCCCGCCGAGACTTGGAGGAGGGGGGCTTTCGGGAGCTTTTGACCGAAGAACCCGGCGCCGGCGCCACCCGCACCGCGCTCTTCTGCTCCGGAAAGATCTATTTCGAACTGGCCGCCGAGCGGGAGCGCCTCGGCCGCGGCGATGTCGCCATCGTCCGCATCGAACAGCTCTATCCGCTGCGGAGCGATCTGCTGGAATTCGAGCTGCGCCGCCTGGCCGGCACGGAACGGATCGCCTGGATTCAGGAGGAGCCCCGCAACATGGGAGCTTGGTCGCATCTCGGACCGAAGCTGGAACAAATATCAAAACGGAACATCCTTTATGTCGGACGCCCCGAATCGGCAGCTCCGGCGGTCGGCTCCCACCGGATACACCGACAGGAGCAGCAGCAGCTCATCGAGGCCGCGTTTTCTTGATCACAACCATACCCCCGACCTCTTATGCGAATTTGTTAAAAAAGCCATGTCGAAACCGACCCCTTTCCGGACAACCGTAAGCAATTTCCCGCAAAAAACCCTGTCAGTGACCGATGCCATGGTCATCATCGTCGGCGTGGTGATCGGCGCCGGCATCTTCCGCACTCCCTCCCTGGTGGCCGGCAACTCCGGCAGTATTTCGGAGGCCATGCTGTTCTGGCTGCTGGGCGGCGCCGTATCTCTGGTCGGCGCCCTCTGCTACGCCGAGCTGACCACCGCCTATCCCCACTCCGGAGGGGAGTATCATTTCATGACCCGGGCCTTCGGCCTCACCCCCGGCTTCCTTTTCGCCTGGGCGCGGATCGCCGTCATCCAGACCGGCTCCATCGCCATGCTGGCCTTCATCATCGGCGATTACGCCTCCGAAATCGCGCCGCTGGGGCGCTATTCCCCCTCCTGCTACGCGGCCCTGACCGTGATGGTCCTGACCCTGGTCAATATCGCCGGCATCCGCCACGGCAAAGGGATGCAGCAGGCGCTGATGGCGGCCCTGGCCCTGGGGCTGCTGTTCGTGATGGCGGTCGGACTCTCCCTGCTGGGGCGCCCGTCCCCCGGGATGGAGACGGCCGCCGCCCTGGCGCCCCGTTTTTCCAACCTGGGACAGGGGATGATTTTCGTGC
>JAFGOW010000063.1 GCA_016926265.1 Deltaproteobacteria bacterium
TACGGCAAATCCCTGATGCACGCCGGCTCCTACCTGAAATGCAGCTCCGGGGTGCGCCGCTTCGCCCCGCACGAGCTCGCCCGGCTGCTCGGTTTCTCCCCTTCTTTCCGCTTTCCGGATGAGCTGCCGCTGCGCAAACGCTGGCAGCTCCTCGGCAACAGCCTGTCGGCTTTTGCGGTGCGGGAGGTGCTCAAAGGATTCCCCGGCATCGACTGGCCGAAGGCGGCCGGAAGCAAGGCTCCGCCGGTTCTCTACCGAATTCTTCCGCAAGGGGGGTAAAATGGTCGGGCTTGAAAGGTCGCGATCCTGAAAAATTTTTCTGAATATAATTTGCATAAGGGAGAGCCTTTTGCAAAAGTATATGCAAAGAAACGAATATAACTGCGATGCCGCATAAAGTAAGAGCCCCATCGATAACTATCTGATATTATAGGGTTGCGAGCCAAATAATAATCAGGAGGATACCGATGAAGCTCAAGGAAAGAATATCATGGTTGATGGGAACCGTACAGCGGAGCCTGTTTCCCCACCTTGACGAATGCCTTCCCACGCGACTTACGGAGCGGGAAAAACATCTGGTTACAATCCTTGAGTTGGTTCAGATTGAAAAATACGTCCCGGTCCGTGCCACCTACCAATGGCTGGGCCGGCCGATCCAAGAGCGCGAAGCAATTGCCAGGGCTTTTGTAGCCAAGGCGGTTTTGAAATATCAGCACACCCGTTCTTTGTTGAATGAATTGAAGAGCACCCCGAATCTGAGGATGATCTGCGGTTTTTCTCAGCTGCCGTCGGAAGCCACTTTCTCCAGGGCGTTTGCCGAATTTTCCAAAGCCGGTTTGGGGGGGATGGTTCACGATGCATTGATGAAGGAACATCTGAGTACGCAACTGATCGGCCACGTCAGCCGGGATTCCACGGCCATCATCGGGCGGGAGAAGCCTGTAAAAAAGGAGAAGCCCCCCAAACAAGCCCGGAAGAGAGGGCGTCCCGCCAAAGGAGAAGTGCGGGAACCTGCCCAACCGAAGCGTCTGGATGCCCAGCGTGACCAATCCGCGCAAGAGGCCCTTGCCCAGTTGCCGAAGGATTGCGACCGCGGCACCAAGAAGAATGCCAAGGGCTACAAAGAATCCTGGAGCGGTTTCAAGCTGCATCTGGACGTGAACGACTGTGGCCTTCCACTGAGCGCTGTTTTGACATCGGCTTCCGTACATGACAGCCAGGTGGCCATTCCGTTGATGAAGCTGACCAGCAGCAAGGCAACCTACTGCTACGATCTCATGGACGCGGCCTATGACGCAGCCCCAATTTGGGAACAGAGCCGAGAACTGGGGCATGTTCCGATCATTGATCGAAATCAGCGCGGACAGGACATCCCTCCGATGTCTCCGCATGAGGCAGCGCGTTACAACGAACGGACAGCGGCCGAACGATGCAATGCCCGTCTGAAAGATGAGTTTGGCGGCCGACAAGTCCAGGTCCGCGGAGCAGACAAGGTGATGATGCACCTGATGTTCGGTATCATTGCTCTGTTCGCGGATCAATTGCTCAAGGTAACGGGTTGCTGATTTTCAAAGACCGAAAAAACATGACGTGGGGGAAAAGTATGTCTAAAAATTTGATTTTTGTTCCTACTTTCCCCACTATGATGAATTTATTCTAACAAATTTGGCTGGGGGTAGATTCTGTAGAGCTTCACCCTCTTTGATCCAAGATTTTTGCAAGAGGCTCGGGAAAGAGGAGATTTCAAGGATAGCAAGGGGTGGTGACGTCTTCGGATGCGGCCCGGCGGGAGAAAATCCGCAAGCCCGCCAAGGAGGTGCCCAGCCTGGGGGCGAAGCTGAAGTGCTGGGATTATGAGAAGGTTTTGGTAACCCACGACGCCCTGGAGATGGTCAACGAGACCATCAACAGCCTCGGCCTGGTCCCCCAGGGGTTTTGATAACCGGCAAGGCAAAGGGGGAAAAAGACAGGCGCGCCTTTGGAGGAGATGCCAACCGGAATGACCGAAGGCTTTATCCCGCCCCATGGCGGTTATCAGAATCTGCTTTCCTACCGGAAAGCTGAAATCGTCTACGATGCCACGGTCTGGTTCTGCGACCGCACCATCGAGCGGCGCAGCCGCACCCATGACCAGATGGCCCAGGCGGCCCGGTCCGGAAAACAGAATATCCTCGAAGGGAGTGTCGCTTCCGGCACTTCCAAGGAGATGGAAATAAAGCTGACCAACGTGGCCCGCGCCAGCCTGGAGGAGTTGCTGGCGGACTACCGGGATTTTTTACGGACCCGCGGCCTGCCGCTCTGGGACAAAAACAGCAAAGAGGCTCTTTTTGTGCGGATGCTGGGCAGGGATTCCTAGGCGTCCCCTGAGTCCTATGAGACCTACAGGACTTTTATCGAAACCCGGCCGCTGGAAGTGGTGGCCAATATCGTTGTCCGCCTCATTCACCAGGCCAGCTATCTGCTCGACAGGCAGATCGCCCACCTGGAAAAGGCCTTTGTCGAGGAAGGCGGATTGCGGGAGCGGATGACCCGCGCCCGGCTCAAAGAGCCAAACAAAGGCCGATCCTGAGCCCCTGCACGGGAATCGTAGCCTGGTTAAAGTCATTAAATGATTGCGGTCATGGGGCCGTAGGCAGCTTTGAGCTACGCCGGTTTCCCCTCCGCCCCCGAAACCCGAGCCTTTCTTCGCTTTTTCGCTGAAGACCGAACGACGGAACCAATGCCTTGTTTTGTATGAATAAATCCCATTGACAGATTATAAAAGAAGCGTATAGTTTGCATTCCTTGAAGGTATATCTTCGAGGAAAACGGTCCTGAAACCGTCCGAACCGCCCCGAATGCCGTTCCGGGGAGAAAGGCCTCACGCCCCTCAAAAAATGGGGGCTCGGGTGACGCGCCATGTTGATTGTCGCCGGTTTGCTTCTGATCGCCGCCGGGGGGGTTTTCCCCCTCTTTTTTTCGCACCGCCTGAGTGTGGCCAAAGTTCCCGCCGTGGCCGGTATCTGCGGCGGCAGCCTGCTGGGGCTGTGGGGTTCTATCACGGCGCTCTCGGCGCCGCGGCCGACCACCTGGTCCTGCGACTGGCTCGGGGTGCTGCGGCTCTCCTTCCGGATCGACACCCTCTCCGCCTTTTTTCTGCTCTGCATCTTCGTTGTCTCCCTGCTGGCGACCCTCTACAGCTACCATTACCTCGACGATGTCGCCAAAACGACCCGCAGCATCCTCAGTTATCTGCTGCTCGCCATTCTCATCATCGCTATGGCGCTGGTGGTCTGCGCCGACAACCTGATCGCGCTGGCCCTGGCCTGGGAGCTGATGTCGATCTCCTCCGGGTTTCTGGTCCTTTACGACTACGAGCAGGAGGAAAACCGCCGCGCCGGTTATCTCTATTTCATCTTCACCCAGGCGGGGGCGCTTTTCCTGTTCGCCGCCTTGGGCCTCCTCTTCGCCCAGACCGGCAGCTTCGCCCTGGCCGGCGCCGAAAACCTTCCGGCCGGGGTCAAACTGGCGATCTTCCTGCTGGCGCTGGTCGGCTTCGGCTCCAAGGCCGGCATCGTCCCGCTCCACATCTGGCTCCCCCAGGCCCATCCGGCGGCCCCCAGCCATATCTCGGCGCTGATGTCGGGGGTCATGATCAAGATGGGGATCTACGGCATTCTCCGTTTCTACCTGATACTGGCCCCGGAAACACCGCTGTTCGGCCGTATCGTTCTGGCGCTCGGCGTCGCCAGCGGCATCCTCGGCGTCGCCCAGGCCCTGGCCCAGAGCCATATCAAGAAGCTTTTGGCCTATTCCAGCATCGAGAACGTCGGCATCATCCTGATTGGGCTCGGACTCGGCATGCTCGGCGCCGCCGCCGGACGCATGACGCTGGCCTTCTGGAGTTTTGCCGGCGCCCTGCTGCATCTCTTCAATCACGCCCTTTTCAAAAGCCTGCTCTTCTTCGGGGCCGGCGCCGTCCAGCACGGCTGCCACACCCTGGAGATGGA